>CAMBZY010000035.1 GCA_945872325.1 Candidatus Kuenenia stuttgartensis
GGCGACGACCAGGGGAAGTGATTGGAAGAAAGGGGCTGGATCGAGCGAAGTTTCGAGTGGCCCGAAGACGAGTGCGTAGGAGCCGTAATAGGCGAGGATGATGAGGGTGACGTCGAGGAGGACCTCAAAGACGCGTCGTTTGTACGATACATCGACGAGAAAACTCATCACAGGCGTGGGCTGACTGACGTCGTAAACCTTTACCTTGCCAAGGTGTATACCAAGATAGATCATGCCCAGACTGAAAAGGAAGATACAGACAAGGCTGGCCTCAAGAGGAAGGCGCTGAACAGCCAGGCCCATCATTCCGGAAACTGCGGCACAGGCCCAGAGCATCCAGACAGCTTTTCGTTCGGAAAGCCCGAGGGCGACAAGTCGGTGCGAGGTATGATCGCGACCACCCTGTGAGACAGACCGGCCGGCGAGCTTGCGGAGAATGAACACTAGAGTGGTGTCAAAAATTGGAATCAGAAGCACAAGCACAGGCACGGCGAGGACAGGCAGAAAGCTGCGTGACCGACCAGCTTGATTCGTCATAAGTGCTGACGAGGAGAGGAAGAATCCGATAAATAGAGAGCCGCAGTCGCCCATAAATATGGATGCGGGGTTGTGATTGAAGACCAGAAAACCAGCCAGTGACGCGGCAAAAACAGCGAGCATCCACGCTTGATCCAAGCCTGATGGATCGTGAATTGCGAACTGGAGGCTCAGAAAAGTAGCGGCGATGGCAGAGATGCCGGCTGAGAGACCATCCATATTGTCAAGCAGGTTCACAGCATTGGTGATCCCGACAAGCCAGAACAAGGTGATCAGAACATTGATCGGGTAATAACCCGTCCATGGAAGATACATACCATAGGAGATGATGGCCGAGGCTGCGACAAGTTGACCGATCACCTTCTGGTAAGGTTTAAGGGTGACAAGATCATCCACAAAGCCGATCAGGAACATGAGCAGAGAAGAGCTGAGGACGACCATGGACCTGTCCGTTTGTGGAACAAGCCAAAACCCTATGATTGAAGTCGTTACAGCGATTGAAACGCCACCCATCAGGGCGGTTGGCTTCGTGTGCCAGCGGTCCGCCTTAGGACGGGCAACTACGCCAAAACGTCGGGCGAGTGCCCGCACTGTGACTGTAAGAATGACAGCGAGTGAAAACGAGGCCGCTATGGCCATGATTCCTTGCGTTGTTGTCATAGAACACACTCTATCAGTTTGACCTGCCCCATATTTCCATGACGGATCACCCCACCTGTGATCCGTCTTCGAAGGCAATTCATTTCAGACAAAGCACTTATGCTGTCACGATGCGATCCGAAAATTCTCCGCGAATTTTCCGGGTTGCGCCCCTGGTATCAATCAGTAAACCGATTGATGGAAGGAGTTTAGGCCAGTCGTAAGCGGCGTGATCGGTTGCCAGTAGAACGCAATCCTGACTCGAGAGAGACTCGGCAGAGAGTTCTGTGCTGGACATGCGAATGGTATGGCCCCGGAGTGGTGGGAGTTCAGGCACGTGAGGATCGTTGTAAGTCACGATAGCTCCACGTTCTTCCAACAGTTCCATAAGCTCGACGGAAGGGCTTTCCCGGCAGTCGTCTACGTTTGGCTTGTAGGCAGCGCCCATGACCAGAATTTTACTTCCATGAATCGATCGGCCCCGATGATTCAAGGCTTCAGTGATCCGTTCAATCACATAGTGAGGCATGGAGGTGTTGATTTCTCCCGCCAGTTCTATGAAACGGGTGTGAACGCCGTATGGGCGAGCAGCCCAGGTCAGGTAAAATGGGTCAATTGGGATACAGTGACCGCCCAGACCAGGACCTGGATAAAAGGCCTGGAAACCGAAAGGCTTGGTTTTGGCAGCGTCGATGACTTCCCAGACATCGATTCCCATGCGGTCGAAAACAACTTTGAGTTCGTTGACGAGCGCGATATTTACGGCTCTGTAGGTGTTTTCAAGAATCTTGCAAGCCTCGGCCACTTCGCAACTTGTGGCTGGAATGACCTGTGGAACGACAGAGCCGTACAATGCTTGGGCAACTTGAGCTGAGTCGGGCGTATAGCCTCCAACAACCTTGGGGATATTGGCTGCGGAGAAGCTTGGGTTGCCCGGATCTTCACGTTCTGGGCTGTAGGCCATCAGGAAATCGACACCGGCTTTGAGTCCGCCGACTTCCAGTTCTGGCCTGAGCACATCGCGGGTCGTACCAGGATATGTGGTGCTTTCAAGAATCACCAACTGACCTTTTTCAAGGTATTTCCCGATCATTTTACCGGTGTTGATCACAGGCCCGAGGTCAGGTTCGCGGTGACGGCCCAAAGGGGTTGGGACGCAGATGATAATGGCGTCCACTTCACCCAGACGAGCGAAATCGCTGGTGGCTTCAAATCGGCCTGATGCAATCATCGATGCGACACGCTCGGAACCGATGTGGCCGATGTAGCTCTGCCCTGAATTCAAGGCATCGACCTTGGTCGTATCGATGTCAAAACCTTTGACATGGAAGCCATTACGAGCAAATAGCTCGACGAGTGGAAGCCCGACATAGCCGAGGCCGATCACTCCAACCTTGGCAGTCTTGTTCGAAATCGCCGTAATGAAAGCGGCTGCACCTGAACGCAATGGATTCGAAACAGACGAATTTGACATATCTCATTCCAACATGGCCATAGTTTGGGACAGAAAAACGGTTTGTATGAATTGCAGTGACTGGAAGAGTCAAGTTATTCATACTTGAATTTACATTTTCGAACAAGCCAAGTCTTTTAATTTTCAAGACTTGTGTCGGATAAATGTCCGAGGGTGGGCATCACCAGATGGCAATGCCCTGCCCAGGACTTATTACGAGTTGGATGTCAATCAGCCGGGATCCTGGCTTGATTCGCCTTGAACCTGGGTGATGCTTAACAGTTCTTCGCCTGCCCCTGAGTCTGGATTCAGGCCAGGTTTTTCGGCTTTTCCAGCACCGTCTTTTTTGGTGTAGCCGTAGCCGTAACCGTAGCCGTAACCATAGCCGTAACCATAGCCGTAGCCATAGCCATAGCCGTAGCCGTAGGAGAATTGTTCGCGGCTCACACCGTTCAGAATCGTGCCAAGCACAGGGGTTCCGATATTGTTAAGTAGTTCCCGAACACGAGTGAGGTCATGGCGTTTGATGACTGTGGCCCGAATGATCAGCACGATACCATCAGACTGGGTGCTGACGACGCAGGGGTCCGTCACAGCCAGAAGTGGCGAGGTATCGATCAGAACTACGTCATAAAGCCTTCTGGCTTCTTGAATAAGCTCTGAGAACGATCGGGATGACAGAAGTTCGGCCGGGTTCGTGATATCGACACCACCTGTGAGCAGGTCGAGGTTCGGAACGGTGGTGGCCTGAACAGCACGGTGGAGTGGCATACGGCCTTCGATGGCGTCTGCAAGTCCATATTCGTTAGGCATTTCGAAGATTTTATGCTGACCTGGACGCCGCAAGTCGGCATCGATCAGAAGAACCTTCCGGCCGGCCATGGCCAACGTACAGGCCATGTTCGAACAGGTTGTGGATTTGCCGTCCCCCGAGTGCGGGCTTGAGACCATCAGAACTTGTATGTTCTGGTTGCGTCTGAAGAATTCCAGGCTCGTCCGAATCGCCTTGAAGCTTTCAGCAGCAGAACTTCGGGGCCTCGAGTGACAGATCAATCCCAGTTCTTTCATGGACAATCGCATGTCGCCTGCGGCCTGCCCGCCACGAATCAAGTGGGGAATCAAGCCAAGGACATTGAGATCGAGAATTTTGCGAATTTCGCCGAGGTTTCGAACCTTGGCGTCCAGCATATCTACCAGATAAGCCGCTGTGCAGCCCATCAACAGGCCTGCAAAGATACTCACAGCAAGGATGAGAACCTTGCTGGTCTGATACTGGCTGGCGATGGGCGGGAAGAGGACCTGAGCGGTGACCGTCACGTGGGCTGGATCTGTGACCAGTTTGGCTTGTTTGAGCTGATTGACAATGGTGCTCAACAGCTCTTTGGTACGCATCTTGTTCTCTTTCAGATTTTCTTCAGTAATCCGATCAAGCTCAAGCTGTTGCGTACTGGTCAACTCGCGATTGTATTCCGACTGCAACCGCTCCTGAATCATCTGAATCGTATCGATCTTGATTTGAAGCCCCTGAATGATGGCTTCAGCTCGTGCCTGATCACGGGCCCTGGTTGGGGACTGCAAGGCGACCGTAAACTTGTCGAGACGATTCTTGATTTCCTTATACTCTTTGGAATTCAGACCTTTGGTCTTTTCCACGTCGCGCAACTGAGTCGTCAGGGTGTCCTGATATTCACGACTCTGGGCGTTGATTTGCTCGCTTAACGTTTCTTCACGAGCCTTGAGTGAAAGCACTTCCGTCTTGGCTTGATCGACCAGATCGGCCACCCGTCCGGTAGCGCCCCGCCCCATGAATTTCTGGCTTGTGGACTTAAACTCGCTCCAAAGTTCGTCCCGCTCATCCTGATAACCTTCCATAGTCTCTTTCAGACGTCGCACGGTCGGATCATTTGGATCCTTCGTGAGCCGCTTGTGACCACTCAGCCTACGATCAAGTTCGGCAATCTGCTTGTCCAGTGCAACGACATCTGGCGAATCTTCGAACATCTCACGCATCCGCTTGTCCTGATTCACAGGATCCGTGTCAGCAGATGGGGTTTCTTCGATTCCGGCGGCCAACTGCTTGTTGAGGTTGGAAAGCATCCGTTCTGCCGTGATCCGGGCGTACTGAATCTGTGCATAGTGCAAGGTCAATTCTTCAAATGAACTGTCTGCTCGACGCTCATTCGAATGATCCCCGATGGCCGCAATTTCTGCATGCATCCCAGCTCCACCATCGGCCCCAATCGTTGTAGCCACTGTGTGAATGGCCTTGGCGATCGTGGCATCGCTGGCCCCGGCGGCCATGAGCTTCTGAGCATGGTCAATCTGAGTGGTGAGCTGAAAAATCTCCGACTTGGCTGACCGGATTCCGCGATCCCATTCCGCCAGCCGCTTGGTCACCATCGTACGTCCAGCTTCATCCGACATCATTTGCGGATGCTTCTGGAGAAAGTCGATGTGATCCTTCTCAGCCTTCTCCAGCTCAATCGAAAGTTCGTCACGAGCTTTTGAGATCAAAGTGACAACATCGGTCGTCTTCTTCTCAAACGTGCTTTCCAGAAATCGCTTGTAAGCATCAATCACCGCATCGACCACTTTGACAGGTTTGGTCGGGTCTTCCGAGTCAAACTTCAGTGTCAAAACGCGTTCGAGCCTTGTGACAGTGAGATTCACGTAAAGTTCGTTGAATGTGACGTTGTCCAGCTTGCCTGCTTTGATCGCATCATCAAGCACTGCCTGACTTTTAATGATCGCAAGGTGGCTCGTCAAAAAGTCGCCGTTCACACCTGTGATCGGGTCTCCATTCATCATGTTGTTGGCAAACATCCCACCAGACTGATTCACAAGAATCTGGGCTGTCGCTGAATATTTTGGCTTGGTTTTGAAGATCTGGAAAAGCCCGACCGTCAAAGCAAGTAAAAGACAGAGAAGTACCAGCCTCCAGCCCCGCCGAATGGCGTTTAAGACCAGGAACAGATCTTCTACATATTGCTTTGCATCGCCAGCCGGCGCTGGCCGGGCTTGCTGCATCTGATGTTGGTGATGACCTATTTGTTTCATGATCTTGCTCGCATCCTGTCCAAAACCGGGGTTTTCGCCCATCTCGGGCCAGCCATTTTCTTGCCCAAGTGGCCAGAAACCCCCAAGGTCCCTTGTTCGCCACCACCAATTTGCTGATCGTTATCAGGCCTTTGCCAGATCATTCTGTTTTCTCTTGAAAAACAGTCCAATGATAAGGGGTTGATTAAGGCCCGTTGATTCACTGGAGAGGTACGGAATTCAAACCGAACTGTCTGCAATAAACCAAATGCCTGTTGATAGTTGCATTTTAGTATCAAGCGGACAGTGTCGTCAATCGGATTCTTTTTTCGAGTTCCAGGCTCCATGATTTCAGGAGCCGTCAGATTGGTATTCGGACGCCTCAAAACCTCTGGCTTGCCTTGTAATATCATCATCAACCCCCCTTGACACCTTTCGTAGATGACGTTGGTGCCGCCGAGTCGGCGTCCGCAGCCTTGTTGATTAAATCCATCACTACAGGATCTTTGGGCCAGAAATAGCTCATGACCTGTGCCTCTTCCAAAGCCTTCGCCGTTTTACCTGACGAAATTAGCCAGTTGACCTGTCGAATCCGTGTCTCTTTGTCCTGAGGATTTAAAGCGACCGCGAGTTTCATCTGTATCAGCGCCTCATTCTGGTCACCTGTCAACCACAAGGCCCTCGCCCTTAAATAAGCGGCTTCCTGATCTGCCGCATTACCTAAACCCCTCAACTTCTCCAAGGCCCGGTCGCCAGCCAATCGACGTCGCACCGTATCTTCAACAGGAATCAAGCTTTCTGCAGCTCTCACGGCAACTCTTGGGATTTTATCCGTCAGTTTGTCAACGATATCAGGAGTGACCCAAGGTGCGATATCAGTAACGGTGATCTCAGGTGTCGTATCAGGGACTTCCAAACAGCGAGCAAACGATTCGATTGCAATCGATTCCTCGCCTAAGGCAATCGCCGCCTGGCCTGTCCCGAGAAGCACATCAACTCGATCGCCCGCCAGGCTTAATGCTCTTTGAAGCGACACGGCTGGTGTCTGTCCAGACTCATAAAGCCAGTTCAGTGTCGCAATCTCCAAATGCACCAAGGCTGCCGAAGGCTGTTCTTTCCAAGCCTTTGCCAGACTCGATGAGGCCACCACCAGATGATTTCGAATCAAAGGATGTGATAGGAGTTCTCGTTTGGTAGCCAACCGATCAGCTTCAGGTAGATCTCGAAGTAATACGGCAACCTGCAAGACTTGTGACTGTGATTGAGCATCTTTTTCTGGAATTCCTTCCAGCTGAAGCGCCTGCTTCGTCCTCTTCTGGTATGCATCAAGCTCAATAATCGCTCTCTGAATATTGTAGTCGCCCCAGCCTGGAGCCATCTGTTCTGCCAGTGCCAACGCCAATCGACGATCTTCAACAACCGGCTCTGGTAAATCTGAAGGAACCCAACCGATCAGATCTGTGCCCGCCTGGTGCACACCTGCTGGCCTTAAAATGGTCCAAACCCGGTTGATCATCTTGGTTTCGATCAAGCCAAACCATGCCACAAAAACCATCAGAGCACTGGCGATGACTCCAACTGCCCTACTAGTGAATCCAATTTTTGTTGATTCCGCAACTTCCTGTGACATCTTGATTTCAAACCATTTCCAGCCTTTAGATAAACGCACAAGATGGGCCGCCGTGACCAGAGCGGGTATCGCGACACCAGCTGTCCTTAAATTATTCTCGGTCAGGCTGCCCCATGCGACTGCCACAAGTCCGAACAAGGCTCCACCAACCAAGGCAAAGTGATTTGGTCTTTCCAAACGCCTGACCAGTCGCCCACACGACCAGATCAATCCAAAAATAGTTAACATGACGAGAATGGAACCGATAATCCCACCTTCAGTCAGGACTTGCACATAATCGCTTTCGGCATGGGTGTTATGATCCACCGAGGGCCTGTAACCGGTTTGGCTGGACCATACAAAACTCCCCCAACCCGTTCCCCACAAAGGTGATTGAAGCCAGGTTCGCCAAGCTAGACCCCAAACTTGACGTCGTATCCCAGCGGAGTGTCCGACAGCAGATCCCGTTACGCCTTTAGACTTTGAAAAAACCGCGAATACATCAGTCAGCATCGTCAGACCAATACTCAAGACCACCGCAAATCCAATCAGCCAGTGCCAGCCACTTTGCCCCATCGAAATCTTCCGCATCCGCCCCGCCGCCTTAATGATCACCAGGCCTAACACAGAGCAACCAATCACCATCGCGAGCATCCCGCCCCGCGAACGTGTTGCCATCACTGAAACCATCAATATCGCGGACACATAAATCTGGAGAAACCCTCGCCCTGCCCCTGACCGATCATCCGCAAAAAGGCTTTCTTCATGCTCCTCAACCTGGACAGAATCCCACCGCGAAAACACCATGTGTGCCAACGCAAACCCTAGGCCCATATTGAGATATGCTGCCAAATGCGAATGCACAAAAAACGGTCCGGCACTTGAAATCACGATGCCCGCCTGACGGATCCACAAGACCTTTCCTGTGAACGTCATCGCCTGAAGCATCGACTGAATGCCCATCAACAATGCCGAAATCGCCATCACCAAACCATGTCGCTTGATCGGACCCCAGCGGCCCGGCAATCGCATCACGCTCACGGCAAGAACCCATAAAGAGCCCAGCCAGACCACGCTTTCATAGACCTCTGCATCAAGCCAGGCCAGTCTGGCAGGCTGTGTATAACTCTCTGTGCTGGAAGCTATAACGATGGATTCACCCCCGCCCCAGGATTTCCATAAAGCAAATCGCGCCGGGCTCAGCTTTGATAACCACTCAGGACTGATTTCAACCCACTGAATGGCTCCAAAGACCGCGATCAAGCCTAGACCAAGAAGAGGTAACACCCCAAGAATCGCATACCAGCTTAACCCTCGCCGACGGTCAGAAACGGCTGAATCCATGAGTGTCAGAATACCTAAAGCCATGATTAATAATGAGATAACATAGAGTGCCGGAGGATCGTTGGCACCAAACCACCAAGGCATGATTCCGCAAAGTATCGCTAGGATGAGCTCGCGCAGGCCGCCCAAAATTCCAATACGCTCGCCTCTCCAATCCTTCTTGAAGGATGAGATTCCAAGACGTTTTCGGCTTTGTTTCTGTGGCGTTCTACGATTCATATGAGAGCAAACCCTTATTTTGTTGATGTTTAGAGCGGAGGGATTCAAGATATGCAACCGACAGCCCAAAACTCATCTGATACCCTGTAAGTCTTCAAAGTGAAACAACTCTTCAATTTTACACAAACCGGTCTACCCTTAATACGGGTCAAAAAACGGTCGGCACGCAAAATCGCTAAATTTGCGAGAATCGTCCAATGTGGTACAAAATCAACATGCGTGATTGAAGAGTCTGTATTTGGTTTGACAAATCCAAGAAGCCTGGAGTATATTTGACGATAAGAGATGATATGCCCTTTAGCAGGGTCAACATATCTATAAATCAAGCTATGTTCCATCCAGGCAGGAGTGTGGTAAATGTCGATTTTACGAAGTTCAGGATTGGCTCTGGTTCTATCGATCGTTTTTGGAATGAGTGCTTCGGCACAAGTTTCATCATCGAAAGATGCACTCATCAAACTGCTTGCAAAGAACACTGCAACAGTCACACCGAAAGTATCTGTGGTACCAACCACACCTAGGGGTTCGATCATCCCACAGGTTACCCCTCCCCGACCAGGTGGTTCAAACGGTTGTGGCCCACGTCCCATCTGATCGTACCCCTGACTGAATTCTTGGTTTGGAGTATAAAGGAAGCTGGCGTTTGCCACTTCCTTTTTTCGTGCGCTACTTCTTAAACGAGAGAATCTTCGTCACGAAGCGTGCGACCCGCCTAATCGTTATCGGCGGAACAACCTTCACGGGTGAAATAATTTTCTACTGTCTCAGATACGTTGCTCTCACACGTTTTTTAGACTTTTACAAGGATGACCAAACTATGAGACTCAGGCTACGACACTTCCCACCCCTTATTCTCAGCAAACTGCGTTTAAGGCGTACTCACCACATCTTTTTTATCAATTCAGCCCAAAACTCCCAATCTTACATCGTTCCTCTTTCGCCTTTATTTTTCATAAGTACACACGTTTCATTCGCGATTCGATTTGTCGCCTCTTCGGTATGATCCGTCCATCTCGTTTGACCTGTGAATTCCGTACAGCTTATACTTCTAGTTCATATTAACGTACAACGCTTACGTTTTTACGTAAGTAGATTTCATATTCCTGATTTTACGTTCTATACTAAAGTATAAGTCCGTATAAAGAGATGACCCAGTCCTCTTGTCTGCCCTCTTCGTTCTGGACTTAGCAGAAATGATCGAACAACAACAACCGTTTCGGGCATGGACTTATCCCGAAAGTGACTTTTGTGTTGTTGTTTTTAACCTTTGCTGATTTAAGACTTAAATCTTTGGCAAATGTCATTGGTTAACCATAAGTGTCTTTATTGTATATGGTTATCGCGAAAACAGTCAATCATCAGGTAACGCCATGGCCAAGCCTGTTTGGTATCAAGGTAACGCCATGGCCAATCATCTGTCATGATTTCTTAAGAGGTGTTTCTGGTCACGGCAGTCGACCAGGCAGGTTTACTCTCATTCATCTCCCCTATCCGGTTACAAGTCCTTGTATTTAGAACTCTTAGCGATACAAGCCTGACCGTTACTCCAAACTCTTGCCAGAATCCACCACTTGATAGCTAACTACCCTGTGTCAAACAAGGTTAGATGAATCCCGTAAACGAAAATCCTCTTTACAGGATGGTGTTAAGAAATTAGGCGCCAAGGTAATCCTGTGCATAGTCTACCTGTTAAAAAGTTTGATAGGTAAGAATAAGCCTAAATAAAAAATGTTATCAAAACCTATAAGTCTAAATTTTAAAATGTTTTGTGGATTTTATGTGTGTAAATAAACTGTTCATGTTATCAACCCAATGCCTGACAGCAGAGTTTCCCAACCTAAAGGGCCATCTCTCAGTGTCTTAAACATCCTATACCCCCTCTCCTTTCAGCCAGAGTTCGTATTCAGGAAATTGAAAGGGGGGCTCAGAGCTCGAACTTGTCAGTCGCTCAATCTCTTCATTCACGTCAGCGGTTGAATCGCGACTTGTCTCCCAGTCGTTCTCCGCTTCCTGACGTCTTCGCTCATATCGGATCCGCGACTTCCGATCGGCCTCATCATCCACCTGCTCAATCCCATGCCCCTCGATCCTCGATAACCGGCCTAGAAATATCTGCTTGGCTGTCTCGTCAGTCTTGCCTTGACGAACCATGGACTCAGCTGTCATCGCTGCCTGAGTCACAGCAATCATCTGGTCACTGAACCTACTGAATATATCGACTATCTCCTGGTGCCCCATCTCCAGCCTCTGAAGGATCTCATAGGCCGGATGGTTCATCGGCTGATTGACCCGTGTCCATGGGCGGGGAACAGCCTTGGTGAACCGTGGACCTCGTGGTAAACAAATGCTCCACTTGCCTGGCCCTTTGCGTATGAAAAATTCCTCCGCATCGACTCCGGCATTGACAATTCCTTGCTCTTGCCAGGTTCTGATCAGCAATTTTACCTTCTGGCGGATCGACTTCATCTCAAGTTCCGCAGAATACCCCAACTGCTCCACCGCAAACGCTCGAAGGTCAAACTGGGGCGACACTTCCCGGTGATGGAATATCTTCTGCAACAGTAAAAAGCCTCGTCGCGCTGCTGCGTTTTTCAGAGCCCTGTACGACGCAAAATCAAACCAGATGAACCCGCGAGACTGATTCATGAGTCGAAAGAACAAAGGATCCCAAAAAATTGTCCAAGGCTCACGCCCGTGCTCATCCACATCCAAATCGAGGCCGGCATCTGTGGGCAGATCATAGCTTAAAAAATGGAAGGCGAGTTCACGGTGCTGGCCCCTAGGTTTGTCCCACCAAGCCGAATTCTGGTAAGTCACTTCACTTAAGCGTCTCATCGACTCCCGAAGTCTTTTGTAGTGATCCCCACCAATCGGCAATCCCAGTTGCCTGCAGATAAAATGCGGAGTGGCAGACAATTCCATCATCGGCTTCGAGTCCGCAAAAGTGATCGCCAAAAGTCCGTACAAAATCAATTCGTCGGTTGGAGATAGGCCGCTTGGGGACTTTACCGTAACCTTTCCGACTTTTCGGCGTTTTTCCGAGTCGTAGTAAATAAATTCAGAGATATGACGGAGCGACTCACCAGGCCGATAATCCAGCGGGCAAAGCGCAGTCTCGACAAGCGAAACCTGGCTCATCCCATGATCCAGGCCAGCTTTAGCCAGCGGCGCAACCCTGCTGCGGGACTTTGGCTTGCCATGCTCTGCTTCATCGTGATCTGGAGTCATGTCCGTCATGGTAACTTACTCATCCTGAAAAGGGTGGGGCAATTCGACTCGGTGATCAATCCTCTTCCCTTTTTTAACTCAATCCACGTGAATTTGCAATTCCTTAAAGGTTTGAGATTTCCATCCGTTTGAAGACCAGGCTCAATCAATCTTTTTTGGACTCCAGTGTCACATCATCCAATCTCGATCGTATTTCCTTAGAGACGCCTCTCTGTTTTGGGTTACGACCTAAACCAATCCAGAAGCATCCATCCCATCGGTACACCTCGCTCTTTCCGGAACTATCTATCTATATGGATATATGATACCTACATGGATATTTTCGATCCATAAGAGTGTATTGTTTCTTGATTTCAGATAGTCTCCCATCAATCGTCCTCAACTCATCCAAGGAATTTCGTCAAATGTCACGTCGTTCAGAACTCAAGATTCATGATGTAACCCGAAATCTTTTCGGCAGAACAATAAATAAATTAGCCGCTCGTGAAAAGTCTTTGGCCCGACGCAAAACACTCAGGCTTGAGCCTCGAGCAGAATCGCTTGAAGCAAAACTGGTTCTCACAGATCCCGGTATGCCGATCACATCACTTGTCAAAGAACATGCCGCCATGGCATTCTTGGGTCAGTTTGAATCGCACCATACCACCGAAGCGCTCAGCCTGAAAATGAGTGATCGGAATTATTTCCTGGTCGCTCAGGATTTCAACACCACAGACACCGCCAGTCCTCTCTGGACCGACTCAAATAACTGGCTTAAATATACTTATAATACAACAACATCCCAATACGATGTTTCGCAATATGGATCAGTACCCCGCACAGGCGACGATGCGCGAATTCCAGCCGGCCTGACGATGATTTATGACGTCACACCTGCACTACTGGTCCAAGGTGGATCCACTCTTGATCCTGCCAAAGATATGCGCATTCATACGCTTAATATCGAAGGTATGTTGAAATTCAACGAAATGCAATCGAACCTCATGGTCGTGGAAACGAT
>CAMBZY010000036.1 GCA_945872325.1 Candidatus Kuenenia stuttgartensis
TGTTCGCTTGGACTAATACTTGGTTGAGGGCTTAACTTTGATGAACTTGTTGGCGAAAGGACCTGAGCCATCAGGATTTGATGGGGACGAATTTCCACGAAAAAAAGGCTGACCAGAATCGCCATAACGTGTTTATAATAAGATAAGGATATCACTTCCTGACGAATAGAGGCTTGGTGGTGGAATCCGTTTCTAGTTGCCCATTGGATGACCAATCAGAGAATCGACTGAACATGAATCTGTCAGCCCTGAAAAAAATCTCGATACCTAATCTCTACAAACATGTTATGGCGATTCTGGTCAGCCTTTTTTTCGTGGAAATTCGTCCCCATCAAATCCTGATGGCTCAAGTCCTTTCGCCAGCAAGTTCATCAAAGTTAAGCCCTCAACCAAGTATTAGTCCGAGCGAGCACTTGGGTTACGTTCCAGGCGCGGACTTCCGGCTCGCCTCATGGAAGACTGTCACGGAATATTTCACAAAGCTCGACAAAATCAGCTCGAACGTCGCAGTCGAGACGATTGGTAAATCGACTCAGAATCGCGACATGATTTTGGTGGCGATCAGCGACTCGAAAACCATCTCGAATCTGAACGAAGTCAAGCGGAATCAAAGACTTCTGGCAGATCCTCGGTTGATTCAGGATCGTTCGGAAGAAAATCGTCTTGTGATGGAATCCAAGCCAGTTGTCTTGATCACGGGCACCATTCATTCCTCTGAAACAGCGGCCACTTTCATGTTGATGGAATTGGCACATGAATTGGCCTCAGGCCAGACAGCCTGGGCTCGTGAAGTTCTCGAAAAAGTCGTGGTCCTGATTGTCCCTTCCGTGAACCCCGACGGGATTGACATTGTGGCAGAATGGTACGGACGAACGCTTGGTAAACCATGGGAAGGTAACGGCTTGCCGAGGCTTTATCACCCTTATGCTGGACATGATACAAACCGCGACTTTTTCGCCTTGAATCTGGTGGAAACTCAGCATTTGACAAAGGTTATGTATAGTGAGTGGTTCCCGTCCGTCTGTTGGGATGTTCACCAGATGGGCTCGGATGGGGCCAGACTTTTTGTTCCTCCATTTTTTGATCCGACCAACCCGAACGTTGATCCGAGGATCACTCAAAGTATCATGATGATTGGTTCGCATATGGCTGCCGACCTCGCTTCAGCAGGCAAAAAAGGCGTCCTTCATTCCGCGATGTACGACAACTGGTGGAACGGAGGGAATCGGACCACGCCTCAGCGTCACAATATGGTGGCGATTCTGACGGAAGCCGCAAGTGTCCGAATGGCAAGCCCTATCTTCCTTTCACCGATGGACTTGCATGGTAAGTCCAGAGGCTTTGCCAACCACGAGCCAAATGTGAACTTTCCTGACCCCTGGATGGGGGGATGGTGGCGTTTACGCGATATTGTTGATTACGAACTGATCGCAGGACAAAGCCTTCTCACCCTAACAGCAAGATACGGTAAGTCCTTTCAACAGAATTATATAGCGATGGGTCGTGATCAGATTCATAAGGGCGAATCGGAGGCGCCTTATGGCTGGCTGATTCCTCAGGAACAGAACGACCTGGGAAGTGCGTGGAAGATGATTGACACCCTGAGAAAAACCGGCATTGAAGTTCATAAGACTAAAAAATCATTGACTTTGCATGGCCAAATTTATCCAGCAGGGACCTGGTATCTTCCGGCACGTCAGCCGTACAGGGCACATTTAAAGGATATGATGGAACGCCAGAAATATCCGGACCGATTCACCGCTGGAGGGCAGGCGGAACCGCCTTATGATGTGGCAGGCTGGACCATGTCTTTACTGATGGGCGTGAAGTCGGTCGAGATTCATGATCCGATTGCTGTAGACTCCGATAAGGTCCAGACATGGGTAAGGCCACGGATTCAGGTCACAGGCGATTTAAGTTCAGCCAAAACGCTATTGATCGAAAATCGTTCGATTGATGACCTGTCATTGATTCAAGTTATGATGAATCGTGGAGTTAGCCTGATTATTCATTCTGAGTCAACGACGGTGGATGGGATCAAATTTCTTGCGGGATTCGTCGAAATCGAGGCATCGGAAAAGTCGCGAAAGATTCTCACTGAACTTTCTGAAAAAATTTCCACACAGGTTTATGCGACCAGATCAAACATTGCCGGAGCATCGGTAAAATATCGTTTAAAGTCTCAGAGAATCGCTGTTTATCAGCCTTGGGAACCATCCATGGACGAGGGCTGGACAAGGCTTGTTCTAGACCGACTGGGGATCCCTTATACGACCATCCACCGCGATGATCTGCTGGCAGGTAAGTTGAATGATCGATTCGACTGTCTTCTGTTCCCGTCGGTTTCAGCGAGATTATTGAGAACCGGGTTCAAAGTTGGTGAAACGGAGCCAGGATTCGTCGGTGGAATCGCTGGCTCAAAAGAGATTCTGAAAGACTTTGCGAGTCGGGGCGGGACTATTGTTGGGCTTGAAAACAGCTCGGAGTTCCTGATCAGTGAACTTGGTCTACCGGTCGAAGATTCAGTCGCAAGTCTCTCAAGCAAAGATTTTTATGGTCCAGGATCATTGATTGGTGCGGAAATCTCGGGGACGAATCCTTTGGTTTATGGGATGCCTGAAAAATTCAGCCTCTATTTCGATCGCTCACTGGCGTTCAAATCGGCTGCCAAGGCGACGAACGATTCGAATACAAAGTTTGATCAGGTTGTGGTTTACAGCCGAGATTCAAGCACACTTCTACAAAGTGGCTGGCTGCTTGGCCCTGAAAAAATCAGCGGCCTGACAGCCCTTGGAGAATGCAGGATTGGCCAGGGACGCGTGATCCTTTTTGGTTTCCCTCCCCAGAATCGGGCACAGACCACAGGAACTTTCAGGCTTCTGGTGAATAGTCTTTGGCGTGGTGGACTTACGAGAATTGATCCGGCCAATACTGCGGATAATCCTAGGCTGGTTCCAGTCTCAGAGGCTGGGCCAAGGTCAGTCGGGCTTGTGAAATAACGCGGGAACGATCATAATTCTAGTCGTAGTGGTAAAGCCTGAAGTTGGCTTGATCTGTGACACTATCTCCTGATAGTACAAGATTTCGAATCAAAAAAAGAGGGTCAGTCGGTACGATGAGCCATCCGTTCTCTGAATTTGGTGAAGTCGTTTCCTGCGATACCCCTCTGGCCAGCCTGACTTGGCTTCGTCTGGGAGGTCCTGCACAGTTTCTGGCTCGACCAGCAAATGTGGATCAACTCTCGAATCTGATTCGAACCGCTCAATCGCATAATATTCCGTGGAAGATCCTGGCCGGTGGCTTCAATATTCTGGTCAGGGACAAGGGTGTGAACGGCCTTGTGATCCAAATGGCCAGCCCAGCCTTTTCTGACCTGGAGATTCGTGGCCAAACCGTTCTAAGTGGTGCTGCTGTCCCACTTACAGCCTTGATCTCGCAAACGGCTCGCGCCGGCCTCTCAGGCCTAGAGCAGCTGACGGGCGTTCCTGGGACGATTGGAGGAGCGGTTCGATCGGCTGTCGCCACCCGTTCCACGAACTTGGACCCGATGATTCGCCGATTAACCCTGCTTGACGCCGACACGGACATCATCAAACTGGATCGTGATGACCTTGCGCCTGGCCAGAGTTGGTCAGAACTTGAAGATCATGTGATCCTCGATCTTGAGCTGGATTTGACTGTGGATGATCCCGAAAGTGTTGTTCGGCGGATGCGAAATGTCTGGATCCTGAAGAAAGAACATCAGCCATACGGTCACCAGCCAGCAGCATGTATTTTCAGAGATCCAAGGCCCGATCAGTCGGCTGAATCGTTGATCGATCAGGCCGGTTTGAAGGGATCAAGAGTGGGCGGGGCTGAGGTTTCCGTACGGAACGCAAATTATATCGTTGCTGATCCGAACTGTTCTCCCAGCGACGTCTTACGTCTGATTGAGCTGGTGCGGGGCGAAGTGGATCGCCGGTTCCGCATTGAACTCGAACTTCGACTCGAAGTTTGGTAATCGTCAAATTTTGCCGATAATGATCATGTCCCCTGAGAGGCACGTCCCATGGATGTGCCGTTCAGGGGGCTTGGCAAAAGCGTCTCTTCCGATCGCATCAGGCAAACACGGACAAAGGAATGCTGCGCACAGATCAGGCCAGCACTTCATCTCTGAACCAGTCGTCGGCAAGCCCAAGGCGTGCCGCTGATGCCCCTGCAAATCGATCAGCAGGTGGTCCAGCACTTTCTCGACGTAAATTCGGACCTCAGGTCGCCAGCACTTTGGCAACCATGGTGATCGCTGGATCAGCTTCAGTTCATGCACTTGGTTCGATCAGGAACTGGCTTCAGAATCAGCCTGAGTTTAGGTTTAATAGCGATCAGATTTCGATCCACCCCGAGCCTCCTCAATGGCTGAACGATCCTCGAGACCGAATTTTGGCCCTGATTCCGGAGCTGACCGAGTCCATCAGTGCTCAGCCCCCAAGTGCTTTGACCTTTGACACGGAAGAGCTTGCGCGACGTCTTCGGATGAAAATGACGTGGATTGAGTCTGTCAAGTCTGTGCGTCTCCAGCACCCGAATCATCTGGAACTTGACTTGGTTTTTCGCAAACCGGTGATGGCCCTCTCACTGGTCAAACAGGGCGTGATTTTACTCGACAAGCAAGGTGTTGTTTTGCCAGCGACCGATGTGCGTAAAGACTTCCTCGACAATATCATTCAGTTCAATTATGCAGAAACTTTGGTTGATCAGGTGATCCAAAGAGGCGGGAAGCATCCTGCCCAAATTGCCCAGGGGCAGGTTTGGGAAGATACCCGAATTGCTGACAGCCTGCAATTGGCGGCATTTTTGACGGCTCAGGACGATGCAAGAAATCGCCCTCGTCGACTTTTTCGGCTGATCGATGCTGCCAACGACCCGAACCGATTGATTGTTCGAACTGTTGAGGATTTATGGATCTGGTGGGGCCGTGCTCCTGGACATGAACTCCCGGGCGAGCCGAAAGCTGAGACCAAGTGGCGATTGCTGATGGAATGGCTCCAGCTTCACGGCCAATCTGGAAAGTTGGACGTGAATCAGTCGATGCTGGTCTTTGAAAAAGACCGAGCTGTGTTATCGAGCGCGAAATAACGTCAAAAAATTTAAGATGACCGATTCAAAGAGAAAACGGACAGCTTTTTAAGGCTGTCCGTTCGTGTTTTACTGATCAGGAATTCTTGGCCAAAGTGAGAGCCTTTTCAGGTGTTTCAGGGCTCTTCCAATCGAACCATTTTTCGTCGAACTTCACGCGAATGCCTTGCTTCATCGCAATGTTCGATGTTAGGGCAATCACGGCGTCGGCCAATGCCACTTCACCTTTACAGCGAGGCTGGTATTGGTTTTCTGCGTGATAATTCTTCGGGTCGCCCTTACGCATACAATAGGCGAAGTGCTCGAGCTCTTCACGATACCCACGCGATGGGTCCGCTGTGGCGGATCCACCCAGGCTCGAAGCAGCGGATGGGCCTGACCAAGTGGCCGATGTTTCGGCGACTGGCTTCCCAGCAGGTCCGCTTTGCATGGTGATGGACATGTTTCGGCCGCCAAGTTGAGTCTTGTTACGGTCGTTTTCTTTGTAGAGCAGGATCTCTTTTTCCTCTTCGATAATCATGGTTCCATAGGTACCCATGACCTCTTCGCCATACTTCTCAAAGGCGTTGGTGTTGATCGATGAATAGGTCACGATCACACGGTCGTCTTTGGCCTGACCAGGGAATTCGAAGGTGGTAAAGACGTGGTCGTCCACCTGACGACCGTCCTTGTAAAGGATCGTTCCACCATAGCCCTGCACGGAGAGAGGATGCTTTTTGCCCAGGAAGATTGAACAGGCGTCAAGCTGGTGACTTCCAAGCTCGGCCATCAGGCCAGCTCCAGTTCGCTCGTAAAGTCTCCAGCGAACAAGCTCATCAACAGAATTCCAGCCATATTTTTTGACGTCGATTGAACGGTCGTCTTCAGGAATTGGCTTCTTCCAGCTATCCCAATAGACAATCTGACCGGCTTCATCCTTCATGATCACGGGATTCCCGTTGGTATCATATTGGATCCCGCCATCTTTATCCTTGGCATAAACTGGCTGGCCATTGTTCCGGTGCCAAAGGGCACGGATGTGGCGGATGTCGCCCAGATGGTTGTTTTGGATCAGGAAATTGGCGTTGTCATAAAGCACCGAATAGTGACGCTGGTGACCAATCCCCAGAAGTCGATTCGTTTCATGAGCCGTCTTGACCATGTCTTTACATTGTTCGACCGTTCTGGCCATCAGTTTTTCGCAGAAAACGTGCTTGCCAGCCTTCATCGCTTCAATCGCAACAGGTGCATGAAGCCAAAGTGGCAGGGCGATTACGATCAACTCAACTTCAGGATCCTGAAGGGCTTTGCGGTAATCGTGGTCGTATTTGTTCTTGGACCGGTCAACGATCTTGGCTACGTCAGAAGCGGTATATTGCTTATGAGCCAAGAACTCTTTCTCGCCACGTTTGACCTGTGAGGGGCGAATGTCGCAGAAGCCAATGTAATCGACATAATCTCTGTTGTGGTAACGGATCATGGCTTGGCAACCTTCGTCACCAGTACCGATCACCACAGCCTTGACAGCCTTAATAGGCTCACTTGATTGATAGCCAAAGTAGTAAGCACCGGCGGCTGGAGCTACGGCTGCACCTTTGAGGAAGTCGCGGCGGGAGACTCCAAGAGCCGTATTGGTGTTCTCACGGCCAATGACACGCTGATCGGGCGTAAGGCTGGTCATGTTCTTATTCTCATATCCGGAAGGGGTTTATGGACGAAAGATATCAGGGCGATTCAGACTTGATTTGATTTGGTCGTCAAACGTTGGAGGCTTCGCGGCGAGCACGACGAGCTCGAATCCATGGTCCAAACAAGACTGCATCAAGGCCGACCCAGAGACTGGTCGGAGTGAATACAAGTGCAATGCAGGCAATGAATTCAATCAGATTCTTATTGACAATCAGATAGTGGCCTTCAGCCTGGGGATTTTCCGGAAGGCCCGGTAGAGGAGGCATGGCCAGGTAGAACATGGTCAATAAGTAGGCTCCACCTAAAGCTCCAAAAGGAGCGAACAAGCCTAAAAGCAGGCTGGCCCCCGAGAGGGTCAGGCCCCATGCCGTCAGCCGATTGATCAAAGCCAACTGTGTCAAAGGTTTTGAAACAGGGCCGACCTTCTTCTGATCCTCTGTTAAAGACTTATCGAGCCCGGTGAAAATCTCGGTCTCAAGTGCATCGACAGCAGTCACTAATTTCTTGCGATCAGATTCCAGATCCTTGCGTTTGGACTGTGAACGTTCGCGTTCATACGACATGGCGGTTGGATTATTCAAAACCGCTTCGTTTTTGGCCAATTCGCTGAGGTATTTGTTGAGGTCTTCGCGATTTTCCTTGGCCTTTGACCAGTCGTCCAGCTTTTTGGTTGCCGATTCATAAGCCTTGTTGGCTGAAGCTTTTTGGTCGGCAGTGAGGTTGTAGTGACTGGCGTATCTGTCGAGATTCTGTTTCCAGACGGCAGGGAGTTTCTGGAGATCCAGATGATCCTTACTGTCCACATCAGGAATGATGTTGCGGAAAACGTCCGTCAGAGGCCCGTTTGCGTTTCTCAGGTAAGGCTCTGCGCTGAAAGGCTTTGCTGTTTGAAACGAGTGAACTTTTTCCATGCCCTCATAGAGAAAGTGCCAGCCGATTGCCATTCGCAGGGCAACGAGAAAAAACGCAGCCCAGAATCCTGGATAGCGACTCGATTTTGTGCCAGTTAAACTCATGAGTATAGGTTGTCCACAGAGAATGGGCCGAGAGCTGATTGCGGGAGGTTCAGGCGGGGCAATCAGCACGGTTATGTAATCTACATTTTAGCCTATCCCACTCAAAATTCCATCCCTTATCAGATGATAAAGCCTTTTTTTTATTCGGACTCTGGTTCTGAACGACCAAATCAAGGCTCAAACCAAGACTCTGGAACGATTTCACCCGGCATGACGAAAGTGGAGCTGATCTCGCAAACGACGACTCTGTCCCGACTCACGTTCAATATCAAGAGTTCCGGCTGAATGTTTTCCGAGGTCTTGCTTTCCCTCAAAAATAGGGCTGAGATGGCTGGGTTTTGTTCGATCAAACGCTGGGCAACCTTTGGGCCTGTCAGATAGAAGGCCGTCGAAAGTGCATCAGCTTCAGCGGCTGTAGGAGCGATAACGGTGACAGACAGGGGCCCGATTGGGGGGATTCCAGAGCGTGGGTCAATGATGTGTCCGTAGCTGCGGCCCTCCGATTCAAACGACTGAAAGGTCCCGCCTGATGTTCCTAAAGCTTGATCCTGCAACTTCATTTCAACCAAAGGTAAGTCGGGATTCAGAGGGTTGTGAAGAGCGATTGTCCAGGGGTCGAACAGGGTTCCTGGCTGTGTACCCAAGGCGTAAAGGCTTGATCGGCCTCCATGAATCAGCCCTGATGTCGGCCAAGGATGATTTTTGAAGAGCTGAGCGACACGATCGATTGCGTAACCTTTGCCGATCGAACCAAGGTTGATTTCGACACCGGGATCGGTGGAGCGAATCGTCTTCTCTTCATCATTAAAAATCAGACGCTTCATTCCAGTTCGGCTCATTGCGTATCGAAGTTCTTCGTTTGTCGGTACTCGTTTGGGTCCTTGTACAAATCCCCAGGCCCGGCTGAGCGCACCTGTGGTGATGTCGTACGCACCTTCAGTCGCATTGTGGATTGTTTTTGCCAGCTTGATCAGGTTGTAAAGCTGAGGTTCAAGTACAACAGGGCGATCATGATACGTCATGTTGAGGCGAGCGATGCTGGAATCATCTCGATAGATGGTCATCTGCATTTCAAGCTCATCGACCAGGTCGAAACTTCGCTCAGCGAGTGCCAAAGCACCCAGAGTGTGGGACGCCATGCGGAGCTCAAAGTAAGTCCCCATTGCCTGTCGAGTTGCGACCAGAAAAGCTGTCTCCTGAGAAGCGGCCTCACTCGTTCGGCTTGTAACCGGAGTCCACTCCACTGGTTTATTCCAGAGGTTTTTCCATAAGTCGCGTCGGTTGCTTGCAGCCATGAGATTTTGAAATACCCGGCAAAGTTCTAAGGATGGTAGTGATTTAAGCAGGCTATCATAATTTTATACGAAGAGTGGCGAATTGGCTGGTTTTGGATTTTTAAAGGATTGCTGTGTAACGAAAAGTGTAAGAAGAGACATAAAAAAGCCGGACCCCATCCAAAATGAGGATAGGAATCAGGCGGTCATGTTTTGTTAAGAAGTTGCTGGACGAAGTTCTACACTCCAGTCGATCAGCAGGATTCTTAAGATTTTAACAAGGCTTTTTTACGACGTGTGGCCCCAAGTACACCCACTGCCAGAGCGGCAAGGGCATAGGTGGAAGGTTCAGGTACAGAAGTGGTTGCGAGGTATTGGAAACCAAAATTGGCGTCACCCGCTTTGAAAATCCTGGAAACGCCAGTCAATGCATTGACCTGACTCAGCGAACTCGATCCTCCGCTTGAGGAATAGTACTGGCTCAGAAAGATCGTGCCAGCTGTATCCATCGCGATGCCAAACGTATTTGCCAGGACAAGTCTTCCTGCTGTACCGAAACTGGAGTCAAGAGTGGCTGTGGTACCGCTCAGGTTGAACTTGTACAAGCCACCTCCAGCTGCAGTCGATGCATAGTTTGTCAGATAAAACGTGTTGTTCCCGACAAACAGGATGTCGCGAAGGGCCGATGTCGATGGTGCGAAACCTGTGAGAGTGATGGCACCCTGAGCGACCCCGGCAGAATTGAATTTATTGACAGCGTATGGTGTCGTGCCTGTACCCGGCTGGTTGACCACATAGTAATCACCACCAACGGTTTGCACGGATTTATAGACGTTAGAGCCACCAGATGCAAGGCTCAATGTTGGGCCTGTATTCGCGCCCGTGCTCGAACTGAGATTCACAGCCTGAAGACTGCTGATCAAAGCGACGGAAATTTTTGACCCGTCTGGAGTGACACTGACACCACGGCCGGCTGCTGTTAGGGTAGCGTAGCCAGATGTTCCGAACGAAGTATTGAGTGTGGCCGAAAGCGCCCCACCCGAGGCACCAATTGTATACCCAGCAACCTGATTGGTTGTTGTTGGGGTGCCTGTGGCATAAAGATTGCTGCCACCTACAGCCACGCCCTGCATGCTTGTAAAGCCTGAAACAATAACAGCTTCAGCGCCTTTAACAGCGGTGCTGCCAGAGTATGTGTATGCGATACTGGAAATCGACTTGCCCTTGAAATCCTGAGCAACCAGAAAATCCGCTTCGCTGGATTTCACTGCCCAAAGACTCGCGAACAGACCAAGAACCAATGGAACAGAACGAAAGCGCATTCGATAGCTCCTGTCAAACCTATTAGATATAGGTGAAGATCAATGAAGTGAACTCAATCAACCAAACCTTCAAGTCACTCAGATATAATCAATCCGTCGATCAATCACAAGCATTATTTCCAACTTTATGATAAGAAGTTCTGATAAAACCACTTAGGCGAATTTGCTGTCGTGTTTTCATGATGGTTTTAGAGTTTGGATTGGAGCGGATTCCGGGATCGTTGGGAATGACTTGTAAGGAATGCTCTCCCTTTATTTCCATGGAGTTGCTATGATCTGGTTTAGGTGATTGATCACAATCGCCTCGCAAAAGGGTCGAACGCCTTATATTCTGGGATCATTGGCTGAAACTATGGGCTTTGCTCCGAACCAGATTCGCAACTTCTCCATCATTGCTCACATCGACCATGGTAAAAGTACCCTGGCTGATAAGATATTGCTCCACACAGGTGCGATCACTCAGAGAGAGAGTCGCGACCAGTTGTTGGACGACATGGATTTGGAGAGAGAGCGGGGGATTACGATCAAGGCTCGGGCTGTCGCGATCAACTACACAGTTGATGGCAAAGAGTACGAACTGAACTTGATCGATACGCCCGGGCATGTCGATTTTAATTACGAAGTCAGTCGGTCACTGGCCGCTTGCGAGGGCGCGATCCTGCTGGTGGACGCCACTCAGGGTGTTCAAGCGCAAACGGTTGCGAATGCATATCTTGCGCTGGAAGGCGACTTGGCGATTGTGCCGTGCATGAACAAGATAGACATGCAGGCTTCCCGTCCAGAAGAGATTCGCGAAGAAATTTACAACACACTTGGATTCTCTCCTGACGAGATTCTTTCCGTCAGCGCCAAGACTGGCCAAGGCGTTCCTGAGCTTCTCAAAGCCGTGATTGAACGGGTTCCTGCTCCTTCCGGGAACGTGAACGGCCCATTGAGGGCACTGATTTTCGACTCCAAATTCGACGAATACGTTGGAGTGGTCACATATATCAGAGTGGTGGACGGTACGGTCCGCAAAGGCCAGAGATTCCGTTTGATGGCGACCGGCCAGGATTATGAAATCCTTGGAATGGGGCAATTCCGCCCTCATGAAGTGGCTGTGGATGAGCTGACCACCGGCCAGTCAGGCTACCTGCATGCGAATATCAAGCGAATATCGGATGTCCGGATCGGCGACACCATCACCGATTACTATCACCCTTCGGAAGATGCTCTGCCAGGCTATCAAGAGCCTAAGCAAGTAGTCTATTGCGGACTTTTCCCGCAATCGTCACACGAATTCGAAGACCTTCGACTCGCTTTGCAGAAGCTCGC
Organism: Candidatus Kuenenia stuttgartensis; assembly: GCA_945872325.1. Classification (GTDB taxonomy): domain Bacteria; phylum Planctomycetota; class Planctomycetia; order Isosphaerales; family Isosphaeraceae; genus QWQI01. The sequence continues at coordinate 11,710 of CAMBZY010000036.1, forward strand.
CTTGAACGATTCGAGCTTCACCTTCGACCCGGAAACGTCTGACGCTCTTGGGTTTGGGTTCCGTTGCGGGTTTCTGGGGATGCTCCATATGGAGATTATCCAACAGAGGCTGGAGCGTGAAAATAATCTCGAACTGGTGCAGACTGCTCCGAACGTAACTTACGAGATTCTCACCAGGAAGGGTGAGCTTCTGCGTGTTTCGAACCCGACCAGGATCCCTGACGCTGGTGATATTGAAGAATTTCGCGAGCCGATTGCGAAGATCAATTTCATCATCACTTCGGACTGCATCGGCGCGATCATGCAGCTTTGTGAGGATCGTCGCGGTACTTATATCAAGACCGAGTTCATCACTCCAAAGCGGGTGATTCTGACATACGAACTGCCTTTGGCAGAAATGATTTACGACCTCCACGACAAGCTCAAGAGTGCCACTCGTGGGTTTGGTACGATGGACTACGAAATCCTCTGCTATCGCGACGACGATCTTGTCAGGCTTGACGTTCTTGTGGCCGGGAGCCGTGTGGATGCACTGGCCATCGTATGTCACAGGACTCAGTCTGAGCGTCGAGGCCGTCGGTTGGTCAAGAAGCTCAAGGCCGAGATTGGCCGCCACCAGTTTGAGATTGCGATTCAGGCTGCTATTGGTGGGAAAATTGTAGCTAGAGAGTCGATCTCAGCACTCCGAAAGAATGTGACTGCCAAGTGTTACGGCGGCGATATCAGCCGTAAACGCAAACTTCTGGAAAAGCAGAAGGAAGGCAAGAAGCGGATGAAGCAGGTGGGCAATGTGGAGATCAGCCAAGAGGCGTTCTTGTCAATCCTGGATTCGGGTGACGAAGAATGACCGCCCAGAACCACCAGCCTTCTGCCCTTTGGCAGGAACGCTTTACGGTGGTTCGACTTATAACGTTGATTTGGATATTAGGTCTGATCCTGCGCTCGTTTGTGGCTGAACCGAGTCATATACCGACCGGGTCGATGGCCCCACACCGGCTTGGACTCCACCAGAATTTGATCTGCCCAAACTGCAAATTCGCTTTTCAAGTGGGCATACGAACTGACGGCAGTTCACCAGAGATTACATGTCCAAACTGTGCTTTGCGGGTTTCTTTAGATTCCACACAAATCGAT
>CAMBZY010000037.1 GCA_945872325.1 Candidatus Kuenenia stuttgartensis
CAGTTTCAAATCGACCAACGAGGGTGACGCGAAACGGATTCTAAAAGATTTTGGGATCAATCCCTGATCGATGCAAGTTTTAACACGATTTCTGAAACTTCAAATTCAATCACAATAATCCAGCAAAAAAGAGCCGACTCATGAAACATGGAATCATTCGAAAACTGGTTATGGCTGGGTTTGTTATAGTTGGGCTATTGGTGATTGGGTTATTGGTATTGAAGCAAATGGCGCAGGCTCCTCCAGGCTATTACGCTGAAATTATCAAGGCTGAGACAAGTATTGATGAGAAATCGCGTCATGAGCAAGCGGAAGCCCTTGTGGGAGATGTGGTTCAGGTCAGGAATGATATCGCAAATGACCCTGAATGGACGTTTCGACTGACCGATAAGTCGATTAACGCATGGCTTGCAGAACATCCTTTGAACGACTTGCTGGCGGATCTTCCGGAGGAAGTGCGGGATCCACGTATTCGCTTTGAAACAGAGAGGTTAAAGCTGGCATTTCGATGGCAGGGAAAGCCACTGGAATCCGTCGTCTCTGTGGCTCTGAAACCGGAATTCATTTCTACAAATGAATTGCAGATTACGATTCAAAATGTCCAGGCTGGACTTTTGCCTGTGTCGTGGACAAGATTTCAAAATGAAATCCAGGACGCTTTAAACTCACAAGGGCTTCAAGCTCAATGGAAAACATTAGGTCAAGAAACTGTACTTTCTTTAAAAATTGCACCTGTCATGCAAGCACGAAAAATTGATGTGGAAAAACTGACGGTGCTGGATGGAGAATTAAGAATTACAGGCAGATCGCAAAGCCCAGTCACTCAATCCGCAAAAGATTCGCATGTGAAATAAAGTGTTGGAACTTCACGGAGTCATGTGTTTCAGGCTTGAAATACGAGCGTTTAATCGTTAATTATCTGGACGATTTAGAGTCGTCAGGCTTTGTGGAATTTGATTCGTGGATTGCAGAAGTTCTGTGAATGGAAGAACCTGTTAGCGTGGCTTCTCCTGAAATACGGCCCAGCCCGTGCGAAACAACAGGAGGTTTTACGTGCGGGATTTCGATTGTAAAGCTCGTTCCCAATCCAAATTTACTATCGACAACAATTTGGCCTCCATGTTCGCGAACAATTTTGTCACTGACTGGTAGACCTAGACCTGTCCCTTTCGAGCCTTTGGAAGATGCAAAAAGCTCGAATAAAGTCGCGAGATCTTCTTCAGCGATGCCAGGCCCATTATCCGAAACTTTAATGGTCAATAAATCTTCCACTTCATCGTAATTCGTTTCCACTTTGACAAATCCGCCTTCATGGCCTGCCAGCGCATCAAGTGCATTGGTGATTAAATTCAGAATCGCCCGATGGATACCTTCTTCGTCAATCCAGCAGATCAAATCCGGAGCGATATCAGAGATTTCCAGACGCAGGCCATGTGATTCGGCTCGGGGACGCATCAAATCGACCAGATCTGTGATCAGCTCTGCCAGTTTGACTTCCTCACGAAGTGGTTCGCGCGACTTCGCATACGACAGCATGTCCAGAACCAAGTCGTAAACCCGGCCAAGGTTTCGCTCAAGAATCGACTGGCCACGGCGTGTCAGGTTCAGATCACCGGAATCAAGACCAGTCTGGATCAGCGATGACCCACCTTTAAGCCCTTGAAGGACATTCTTTATGTGATGCGAAACGATCGTGATTGTCTGCCCTATCGCGGCAAGCCTTTCGGCGTCGAGCTTTTCCTGATAAAGCGAGGAGTTCTCTAACGCAAGACCCGCCTGGTGGCCAATCGCAACCATTAGCGCCAAATGATCTTGTGAGAATCTTCGAGGAGGTAGATTTGAAGGCTCTTCGCCTGCTTCCTGAGGGCTTCTATGATCGGCGTAAATCACTCCCAGAATGGAATGTCGGCCTTGGAGAGGTACGCAAATCGCCTCGCGTATTCCGAGTTGCATGACGGATGGGGCGTCTGAAAAGCGGCTATCGCCGAGAGTGTCGGCACAAATCACACCTTGTCGCTGGTGCAGAACATGCTCGACAATGGAATGTGAAATATGGAGCCGTTCGCCCTTTTGGGCTGCACCTCGGCAGCGTACGGCACGGGGTTCGATCAGTCCTTTGGAGTCGATCAACAGCACGGAGCCACGATCCGCACCGATGGCATCAAAGACCAGTTCGAGGATCCGCGGAAGGAGTTCGTCGGGATTGGTCACCAGGCTGATTTCGCGGCTGGCCTGATAAATCACATCCAGACTGGCGAGCCGTTCCTGAAGCCAGTGTGGCGGTGGGGAGCCAGCAAAAAGCTGGGCTATATCTGCCATAGCTGGAAGGGTTTGAACGATGGCGGACTTGTCTTCACCAGAGTCGGCACCAACGATTCTAACACGTTCCAGGCCAGCATCGCTCGAGCGAATCACCGCATCGTCTTGAAACATGATCTGAGTCTGGCCAAGCTGGATCCGATCTCCGCGCCTCAGCCATGTCTCGCGTACTGAAACCCCGTTGACAAGGGTTCCATTGGCAGATCCCAGGTCAATCAGCTTGAATTGACCGCCTTCACGCCTGATCTCAAGGTGTCGTCTCGAAATTTCGGGATCTTTGATCCGAATGTCACAGCCTGTTTCGCGACCGATCACAGCCTTGGCACCGCTAAGTTCAAAGCGGTGGCCGAGTTGTTCACCTTGTACTACGAAGAGCTGAGCCACGACCACGCCTCGTTTGGATTCGGAACTGTCAGAATCTACGATTCTGATCGGAAATCGTGCCAATGTCCACAACTTAATTCAGATCGTGAAGGTGATGGGGATCAGAATCGTTGCAGGGCGACGCTCGCATAAGCTTTTGACTCATCGAAGTCCAACTGATTTTCAGGTCGAAACCAACGGCCTGAACGTAAAAAACGGAAATAGTCAGGTCACTCTCAGCTTATGGATTTTTTTTGGATGATCACCAACCACCTTCGGTTGATTCGGAGAGAGGGTTTTGATGAAGTTGCTCTCCGGCCCTCCATCGGTTGGACGCAGCCGAAATCTATTACTGTGAGTTCAAAACTCGTTACAAGTTATAGTTTTGTAATGACTAATGGTATAAGATAGGCGATCGCTTTCTGATGAATATGAGGTCCTTGCAAGGTTTGTCCTGAGGAAATTTTTAGACTTTTTTCGAAGCAACCTTAGGAAAGCCGAATGATGCTTGGACTGTTCGAAAAAATCGTAAACACCTAAGAAATAAGTTTCTCGATTCTCTGAAACCTGGTTGTGCAACCCAAAGATCGGCAATTTCGAGTCTGGATCTCATTGGAATCGTAAAGCTTAAACTGTCATGGCATTTTGCGTGGAAATGATTGAGGAATCGTTAAGATCCTCGAAATTCCTTTCAACTCTGCTATCTTTTCTTTGCCAAATTGGATATTTTAGAAATCAGTTCGTCTTGAACAGCTCTAAACATCACTCTGAACCAATTCCGAACCCGTATCGCAATGGTTTCTGTGATGTCAATTTGTCACGATGAATCAGTCCCTATATGATAAATCATTGACCGATCGTGAATGACCGGCATCGGGCGGTGACCGTCTTTGAATCTAATAGAATAGGATGAGTTCTGATGCTGAATAAGCGACGTCAAGGTTTTACCTTGATCGAATTATTGGTGGTGATTGCAATCATCGCCGTCCTCATTTCGCTGCTTCTTCCTGCTGTTCAGTCAGCCCGGGAAGCTGCCCGCCGTGCCCAGTGCATCAACAACATGAAGCAGCTTGGCCTTGCCCTTCATAATTATCATGACACGAACGGGGTTTTCGCTCCAGGCCGTATCTGGGCTCCAAACTCACCAGCTGGTTGTGGTTACAACTTCTTCCAGTGCCAGGATACAAACTGGTTTATCCTGATGTTGCCACAGTTTGAGCAAGGTAATCTTGCGAACGCCTTCAACTACACCACCGGTTCTGGTGGCCCGTTGATCGGCCTGCCTGTTGGCTTCTTCGCAAACTCCACTGTTATGGCGACAAAAATTGCCACGTTTCAGTGCCCAAGCGATCAGGATCTTAAGTTCCAAATCACCCCTACTTATGTAGGTGGACTGCTGTCAGGCCCGATTGCTTCAAAGGGCAACTATGTTGCATCATGGGGCAATACTCAGTGGGACCAGTCCAATATTACGGTCAACGGAAACGCTGTGACCTACCTGCAATCCGCATTCGGACACATGGGTAACATCGGTATCGCAAGATTCACCGATGGAACATCCAATAGCGTGATGATGGCTGAAATTATTCAAGGCGACCAGTACGACATTCGTGGAGCCATCTGGCAGAGCGTGCCAGGCGGAAGTCACTTCGAAAGCCGTATGGCTCCGAATAAATCTACCGATACGTATGCATCCGGCGCTTTTGGAGACCAGCTCAATCAGGCCATGTTCTGCGTGAACAAGCCTCCAACTCTGCCTTGTACAGGTGGTGCTGGCGACCGCGGCAGCTATGCTGGAGCTCGCAGCCGTCACCCAGGTGGTATCAATGCACTCCTGGGCGACGGTTCTGTCCGGTTCTTCAAGGACTCCGTCAACGCTCAGATCTGGATCGCGATCAACTCCATCAGTGGTGGTGAAGTGATCAGCGCCGACGCTTATTGATTGACGTTCGCTGAAAGCCTTAAAAGCAGGTGTGGAAGACGGTTAATCCGCCCACATCTGTTTCCTTTTTCCATACCAACTTTGATTGATATCATGCCGACAATTTTAACGAGAATTCTGATTGCTTCGTTCTGGTTGATTTGTACTGGAATGTTGATCTATCGAGATGTTTTGCCTGAATATCTGGTCGGAGAACCGCCTGACTGGAAACGAATGGTCAACAAGCCTGAAACCAGGCCCACCCGATGGCTGATTGCAGTCGATGAAGGGGGTGAGAAAAACAGGGTCGTCGGTCAGGCATTTAATGAAATCCAGAAGCGTGCTGATGGCGGAACCGCATTTACCAGCCGAGTAAAAATCGACGCCAAAGGACTGTTTCAAGGCACTCCACTGCAAGTTGCAGAGTCCACGAAATTTCAATTTGTAAATACAACCATTGTCACCCCACAAGGCTTGCTGGACCAGATAAAAGCTGAAGTATTGGTCGAAGAGTTGGGAGAGAAGCCAATTCTTGTGATTCAGGGCATGCCGACCAATCAAAACAAGCTGGATATCAGGTTCAGTAGTTCGATATCACCGTTATTGAACTTTCGACAACTGATCGACTACGCCCCAAAGGATATGGTCAGGGGCGGGCTTGAGCCGATCGATCAACTTCCGGGCCTTAGAATTGGACAACGCTGGACGACTCAAATTCTACAGCCAATGACGGCCCGACCAGACTCAATCAAGTCGGAGGTGATAGAATTAAGCCGGATATTCTGGGACGGCAACCCCACGGAGGTTTTTATTGTTGAGCATAAAGCCAGCACATTTTCAGCCAGAACCTGGGTACGTCGAGATGGATTGGTGCTGCGTCAGCAACTTCCTACCCCGTTGGTAAAACTTGTACTGGAACGTGAGCCGGAGAGTGGAAATTGAAGGATACTCAATTGCAACCCCGCCAGTTTGGGCAACCCATGATCCGATTTTTTGATGTGACCAAGCAATTCGGCGCAAAAACTGCTGTGAATCAGCTGAATCTGGAAGTAAAAGCTGGGGAGCTATTTGCATTTCTAGGCCCTAATGGAGCAGGTAAAACCACTTCCATTAAAATGATTTGTGGTCTTTTGAGACCAACATCAGGACAAGTGGAAATTGGAGGTCACCCGGCAGGAAGTCAAGAATCACGCTCATGCCTGGCATATGTGCCTGACCAGCCGTTTTTGTATGACAAACTGACAGGTCGCGAGTTCCTCCATTTTGTGACTCAAATGCGTGGTATGGATAAAACCCATGCCGAGAAGAAAATTGCCGAAATGGTGGGCCTGTTTGAAATTGAAGGATTTCTGGATGAGCTTTGCGAAGGCTATTCCCAAGGCATGAAGCAACGCCTCGTTTTTGCATCGGCGCTCGTTCACGAACCGACTGTGCTGGTGGTGGATGAACCATTTGTAGGGCTTGACCCGAGGTCAGCACGCATTGTCAAGCAGATGTTTGTTGATCAGGCACGCCGTGGAGTGGCAGTTCTGATGTCAATCCACCTGCTTTCAATTGCGGAATCACTTGCCGACCGAATTGGAATTATTCATCAGGGGAAAATGATTGCAACCGGGACTCTTCAAGAATTACGCGAAAAAGAAGCGTTTGGTGGGTCGCTTGAAGATCTGTTTCTGGAACTCACTGGGGGTGAAGATCTGATCAATCCATCTGATAAATCTCCTGATGCTGCCGAAGAGGAAGGACTTCCATGAAAACTGATACCAGCTCAGCTGCATCACTCGCTTACCTTCGAAATCGTGTTTTTAAAAACACCATCGCGGATTTATGGAAGAATGGCAGGCTCAGGCTTTTTGTGGCACTTTTCTGCTGCATGGTCTTTTGGGTTGGCATGTTTGGCCTGTTTCTAGGCGGATTCGAATTTGTCGAAACATTTAAACTGACGGATGAAATCTACGAATACCTATTTGGCCTATTCTTCCTGACACTTTTTGTGATGTTGGGAGTGTCCACAGGAATCATCATTTATGCAGGGTTGTTCCATGGCCGGGAAGCCTCCTGGTTGATGACGCAGCCCCCACGGGAAGATCGGATATTTGCACACAAGTTTGTGGAGTCGATTGGATTTGCAGGCTGGGGCGTCTTACTTCTGGGCAGTCCTGTCCTGGTGGCCTATGGGATTTCTGTGAAGGCTGGGCTGGCGTATTATCTGACGATTGTTCCCCTCCTGATTGCATTTGTCGGATTACCTGGCGGTCTCGGTGCATCGGTTGCAATTCTGATCGGATATATTGTTCCACGACGACCAAAAACCATACTGGCGGTGGTCTCTTGTATTTTAATCATTCTGATTGGCCGATTTACCTGGAATCTGGTTCGGACACCGGGTGATGCTTTGACACCTGACTGGATGGATAATCTGCTTGGCCGCTTGGCATTTACGCGTCACCCGCTCTTGCCCAGTCGCTGGATGGCTCAGGCCGTGGTGGGACTCAGTCATAATCGAATTGGAAACGGGCTATTCTATTTTCTGGTCATTGCATCAAATGCTGCGATGGCCTATCTGGTTGCAACCTGGGTTGCATTCCGGCTATTGCGAGAGGCATTCTGCAGAGCACAGGGCGAGCGTTCGTCCCGAAAGCGGCGTCAAACACACGGGCTTGATCAGTTAATCCATACGGTGTTTTCATTTCTTTCCAGGCCAGTTCAGTTGCTGATTGTGAAAGATGCGCGTTGTTTTCTGCGAGATCCTGCGCAGTGGTCGCAATTTCTAATCTTTTTCGGACTACTGGCGGCCTACTTCATGAACATCAGGAAGTTTTCCACAAATCTTGAAAGCCCGGTCTGGCGCAATCTTGTCAGCTACCTGAATCTCTCGGTGACAGCCTTACTTCTGGCAACATTTACAAGCCGGTTTATATTCCCAATGATGTCGCTGGAAGGCAGAAATGCCTGGATGTTGAATTTGCTGCCGGTACGGAGGTCGCAGATCCTATGGGGTAAATTTGCGTTTTCCGCATCATTATCATTGTTTGCAAGCGAATCACTGCTCATGATCTCAGATATTCAGCTCAGGCTTGAGCCGATTTTAATTACGGTTCACGCGATCTTAATGGCTGTGATCTGCCTTGGCTTATCCGCAATATCAGTAGGTCTTGGCGCGAGGTTGCCGAACTATCGAGAGAGCGATCCGTCCAAAATTGCGGCTGGTTTCGGAGGTACTTTGAATCTGGTGGTCAGCCTGCTTTTCCTGATGATTACAATTGGGGCGGTTGCATTACCGTGCCATCTATATTTCGTAGGGATTGATACCGGTGGAGCTGGATTTCAGAGGATATCATCCACCTGGACCTTCGATCAATTTCAAAGGTGGCTTGGTGTGGGTGTAGGGATATCGGTTTTCATGGGAATCGTTTCTGTCCTGGTGCCGATTCGTATGGGGCTTAGTGCGTTGGAAAATCAAGAGTTTTAAGGTCCCAGGAATTTTCGCCAATCTTATTTCCAAGGATATCTTCTTTCGAAACGGATGAGTTTCGGATATGATAGGTTTACTTGCCGATATCTGCCTGATTTCAGGGGCCCTCCCGATGCGATCCACATTGCAGTTGAATACCATGATAAAATCACCTGTAACACTTGTGCTGCTCATGCTTTTAGTGATCCATCAACAGGTTTTGTTGGTGGTTGCTGCTGAGGCGGATAAGGTGGATAAGGTGGATTTTGCGCGTGAAGTCCGTCCCATTCTGGCTCGTCACTGTTTTGCTTGTCACGGCCCTGATCAAGGCCAACGCAAGGCGAAATTACGGCTTGACCAGAAAGTGGATGCTTTTGCCGACCGCGGTGGATGGTCTCCAGTGGTTGCAGGAAATGTGGGAGAGAGTGAAATTATCGCTCGTATTACGTCTCATGATAAAGATGAGGTGATGCCTCCGGGAGGGCCTGAGAAAAGGCTTAAACCAGAGGAGATTACGACCCTTTCCCGATGGATCGGACAAGGTGCAGACTGGCGAAACCACTGGGCCTTTGAAAAGCCTGTGAAAGTCGAACCACCGAAGATTAAAAATGCTGATTGGGGACGAAATGCGATTGATGGATTTGTACTACAGAAACTGGAATCGGCGAAACTGGCTCCGAATCCTGAAGCTGACAAAAATACGCTGATTCGTCGTGTTTCACTCGACTTGACAGGTCTCCCGCCAACTCCTGAACAGGTCACCGAGTTTTTGTCAGACGCTGCTCCCGACGCCTACGAAAGGCTTGTGGAAAGGCTCCTGGCGAGCCCTGGTTACGGCGAACGCTGGGCCCGAATCTGGCTCGATCTGGCTCGGTTTGCAGATACTCGCGGTTATGAAAAGGATCGAAGCCGGCCGATGTGGAGATATCGGGATTGGGTGATTGCTGCATTCAATCGCGACCAGCCTTACGATCAATTCACTCGAGATCAACTTGCAGGTGACTTGATTCCTGGAAGCAAGCCTGATCAGCGGTTGGCAACGGCATTCCATCGCAATACCCTCACGAACGAGGAGGGCGGTACGGATGATGAGGAATTCCGTTCAGCGGCTGTCAAAGACCGGATTGATACCACCATGCAGGTCTGGATGGGGCTGACCTTCGGATGCGCGAAATGCCATAGTCATAAATACGACCCGATTTCACAGACGGATTATTACAAGTTTTACGCATTTTTTAATCAGACTGCCGACAATGACCGTGGCGATGAATCGCCCTTCGAATCGTTTCCGACCGTGGCACAGACTTCGGAATTGAATGCGATTGATCGTGATCTCGAAACTGCTGTGAAAGTCTTTGCATTTGGTCCGCCGAGAAAGGCTGATCTGGATCGGTTCACAGCCCTGAATCAACGGAAAAATCAAGTCCTTGAAGCATGCAGGACACCGATTTATCAGGAACTGCCGGAAAAATCAAGGCGTGTGACCAAGGTTCATCAAAGAGGGAATTTTCTGGACCCAGGGGCCGAAGTTGCAGCAGCGACTCCAGATAGCTTTCCCAAGTTGAAGCCGGGTTTGCCAGCGAATCGTCTGGGGGTAGCTGCATGGCTGTTTGATCCTGAAAATCCACTGACAGCAAGAGTTACGGTGAATCGGCACTGGTCCGCATTTTTTGGGCAGGGGCTGGTTGCAACTCCCGAGGATTTTGGGTCGCAGGGGCAGCCTCCAACGCATCCGGAATTGCTTGATTATCTGGCGATTGCATTTCAGGAGTCGGGCTGGAGCCTGAAAAGCTTGTGTCGGATGATTGTGACATCCTCCACCTACAGGCAGGCTTCGAATGTGAGTGCTGAGTCTGCTAAACTCGATCCATCGAATCGTTGGCTGGGACATTTTCCTCGCACGCGGTTGGATGCGGAGATGATCCGCGATGCTTCCCTCAGAGTCTCCGGGCTATTGTCGCCAAAAATGTTTGGCCCATCGGTCATGCCATATCAGCCTGAAGGCATTTGGAGAAGCACATATAACACGGATAAATGGGTGACGAGCCCAGGCGAGGATAAGCATCGACGTGGACTTTATACTTTTATGAAGCGTACGAGTCCTTATCCAGCAATGATTACGATGGACGCACCAAGTCGTGAAATCTGTTCGATCAGGCGAATTACAACGAATACGCCGCTTCAGGCTTTGATCACATTAAATGATACGGTTTATATTGAAGCCGCTCAGGCACTGGCTCGTCGAATGGCTCGGGAAGTGGAAGGCGCAGACCTGACTAAACGACTCGAGTATGGAATGCAACTGGCCTTGGGGCGACCGGCGAAAGATCATGAATTGAAAGCTTTAACGGGTCTTTATATCGACAGAGTTGGATTTTATCAATCTGACCCGAAGTCCGCATTGTCGATGAGTACAAACCCGCTTGGACCTTTGCCGTCTGGCCTGAAGGCTGATGAGCTGGCCGCCCTGACGAATGTGGCGAACGTGATTTTAAATCTTGATGAATTTCTCACCAAACCGTGATCACCTGTAGATTTATCCGTTTGAGCAAAATACGCAAGAATCACATAAAACAAGATTGAGGCCGATGATGAGTGCAGATCAGGAAATCTATCAAGAGCAAATTCTGGGTTTGACCAGACGGCACTTTTTTGGTCATGCGGGCTTATCGCTTGGCTCGATTGCATTAGCGAATATGCTGGCTGGTGGTGGTAAAGTCCAATCGGCTGATTCAGTGAATCAGAATCCGCTTGCACCCAAAAATCCGATGATTCCCGCCAAGGCCAAGCATGTGATCTATCTTCACATGGCAGGCTCGCCCAGCCAGTTGGACTTGTTCGATGATAAGCCTGAGTTGCGGAAATATAATGGGAAGCCGTGTCCTGACGAATTGTTGAAGGGCAAGCGATTTGCATTTATTCGAGGTGTGCCGAATATGCTTGGCAGCCCATTTAAATTTCAAAAGCATGGTCAGTCAGGTACGGAGTTATCTGAGCTTTGGCAGCACCTGCCGAAAGTGATTGATAAAGTGTCGGTATTGAAGACGGTTAAAACCGACCAGTTTAATCACGGGCCAGCCCAGTTGTATTTGCATACGGGTAGCAGCCAGTTTGGTGGTGCTTCGATTGGTGCATGGGCAACTTATGGGTTAGGCAGTGATAATGCCGACCTCCCTGGTTTTGTCGTATTGACCTCAGGTGGAAAAACGCCTGATGCTGGAAAATCGGTTTGGGGGAGTGGCTTTTTACCCTCGGTTTACCAAGGTGTTCAATGCCGTTCTGAAGGGGATCCTGTGCTGTTTCTGGCGAATCCACCGGGCATGGATCGTGCGGGTCGAAGGCGTACACTTGATGCTTTGAAACAAATGAATGATGAGCAGTCGAAGGTGATTGGTGACCCTGAAACACTCACTCGGATTGCCCAATATGAGCTGGCATATCGGATGCAGATGACGGCTCCTGAGGTGATGGATATATCACGAGAGCCGAAGAATATTCTGGAAATGTATGGAGCGGTTCCCGGATTTGTTCCTGAGAGCGATTCCGCCGCCGACCCAAGAACAGCGTACAAGGGGACGGACGCGCAGTTTGCGAATAATTGCCTTTTAGCCCGTCGGCTGGTTGAGTCGGGCGTTCGGTTTGTGCAACTCTTTGACTGGGGATGGGATCACCACGGAGTCAGTCCTGGCGAAGATATTGTGAATACTTTGCCGATCAAGGTGCGCCAGATTGATAAAGCCATCACAGCGTTGATTCAGGATCTGGATCAACGAGGATTATTAAATGAAACCTTGATTGTATGGGGTGGTGAATTTGGACGGACCCCGATGGCTCAGAACAGCCCCAATCAGAAATTTCCGGGCCGGGATCACCATCCTTACGCGTTCAGCATGATGATGGCGGGCGGTGGTATTAAAGGCGGTCAGACGATTGGAAAGACGGACGATATTGGATATTACGCTGTCGAGCAACCGCTTGATGTCCGAGACGTTCAGGCCACAATATTGCAACTGCTGGGCCTTGATCCCTGGAAAATGCATTATAACTATCAAGGTTTGGAGCAGAGGCTTATCGGAGTGGAAGGTAAGGCGACCATTCCGAAGGGTCTGATCGCCTGATATTGCAGTAAATTTTGGTCGAAGATCAGTCGTCGAATTTTTCTTCGGCTTGATCGAGATTTTCGGCACTGACAGTGACAAGTTCTGATTCTGAGATTGCACGATGGTCAGTTTCAGCAGGCGCTTCCACCTCTTCGCGTTTGCGATGGTTGGTAGGATCGCCCATGCCTTTCGGCCAGATTAGAAATCCTCCATGAGATGGAGTGGTATCTATAATTTCCCACTTGCCGAAGATGCCTTTACCTTCGTTATAGCCATCGTATCCGACTTCGTGGCGTTTTACATATTTCTTGTTCCAAATGCAGTGGCCAGTGGCAAGGTCGTATCGGCCACGAAGGATAAAGTCGCCAACGAAGTCGCGGCCTTCCCCCGTGATCCGGGTTTCCGAAAAATTCAGAATCAGATCCATCATATGGCGTTTTCTGCCAGTATGGGACATCAGGAAGAAACCCTCCCATGATCCGCTGGGGAAACGCTCGTCGTTTTCCAGACGAGGCTT
>CAMBZY010000038.1 GCA_945872325.1 Candidatus Kuenenia stuttgartensis
TCGCCTGCGAACTTTGCCAACAGCTTTCTGTATCGAACACTGGAAGCCCCAGGTGGTGGTGCCAGTGTTCTGAGCCAGGGCCAGGTGGCCGGTGTGGGCAAACTGTTCATGTCGGGTGCCAGTGTGGTCACCGCATTTGCGAGCCAGACGGTATTCAACCTGACAGGTTCGAACCCGATTCAGCCGACGGTTCAGTCGGTGATTCCGATCTCGATTGTTCAGCCGTTCCTGAAGGGTGGCGGCCGCGCCGTGACTCTGGAAGGCCTGACGCAGGCGGAACGGAATATGCTGTATGAGGTTCGTGCGTTTGCACGATATCGGCAAGACTTTGTCACCAAGATTGTGCTTGGCAATCAGACCGGTAACGCCGCAAACCTTGCGATCGGTACCACGGGTGCAACGGCAGCGGGTGGTGATCCTGTCATAGGTTACATGCCATTGGTTCAGACCTTGATGCAGATTGAGAACAATCGCAACCAGGTCTCAAACTTTGAAACTGTGCTTGCCCTTCAAGAAGAGCAGGTGGGTGGTGAAGGTTCTGGTTTGACCCAGTTGCAGGTGGACCAGACGAACAGCTCTTTACAAAGTGCCCGGGTTTCACTTCTGCAATCTCAGGTTCTGTACCGGAACCAGCTTGACCAGTTCAAGATGCAGATGGGATTGCCTCCTGACACTCCGATTGTTCCTGATATCGAATTGATCAAGCCATACCGGAAGTTTTTGCGAGAGCTTCGCGAGTGGTCGGTTCGGAAGGATCGGGAATTGCCTGAGCTTGACTTGATCGTCGGGCGACTGCCTGACCTTGAGGAGCTTGATGTCAAGATCGACGACCGATCGGTTCTGGATGTGATCGTCAAAGAGAAGTTTGACAGCGAGGAGGAACTTCTTGAGGCGGCGGCACGGGTGGGGCTGGAAAATCGGCTTGACCTGATGAATGCCAGAGCTCAGCTATATGATGCCTGGCGTCAGATTCGGGTGCAGGCCAATTCGCTTAAGGGCGTGTTCAACATGGGTGTGACCAACCAGGTTTTCACCTCGCCGTACACGACCAATCCGATGGGCTTCATGAGCAATGCCAAGCAATTTTCACTTGTGCTCAATGCCGAATTGCCTCTGATCCGACTCTCCGAGCGAAACAATTTCCGATCCTCACTGATTACCTATCAACGTCAGCGCCGTTCCCTGATGCAATCGGAAGATCAGCTCAAGCAGTCTATCCGTGCGAACGTTCGTCAGTTACAATTAGTATTCCAGCAATACGAAATTGGCAAGAAGCAACTGATCCTGAACTTCCGGCAGCGTGACAATTCGCAGGAACAGCTTTTTGCCCCTCCCAGTTCAGGTGGTGCGACTGACACAGCTGTGACCGTGGTGAACCTGAACAACGCCACCACTCAGTTGAACAATTCGGCCAACGGTTTGGTCAACTTCTACGTGCAATTCCTTGGACTTCGACTACAACTATTCCGAGACCTCGGAATCATGCCCTACGACGAATGGGAGGCCTTCTATGAACTTTTCTCTCCCAAATCCATCTACTCCGTCAGGACCGATGGACCCGATGAAACAACCGGCCCTGACGCTGCCCCCAATGGACAGCCTGTCCAGTAAAAAAGGGCCCCGCCGCAAGCCGATGGGCTTCGGCAAGAAACTACTGGCTCTGGTTTTGTTCGGTAGTGCCACAAGTGCGGCCCTGATTGGCTCTGGTGTGGTTGCCGCACCGGATATCAAAGCCATGATGGGTAAGGAGGCGATCCAGGTCGTCTCCTACAAGGTCGCCAAGGGCACATTGGCCATCACCGTCAAAGAGCGTGGGAATCTCGAAAGCTCGAAGAACGAAGATGCGATGAGCGAAGTCGAAGGTTCGACAACGATCATCAAAATTCTGCCTGAAGGCACTCGAGTCCGAAAAGGCGAACTCGTTTGCGAGCTCGATTCCGCCGGCCTCAAAGATACCCTGACCAACCAGAAAATCACGGTTCAGCAAGCCGAAGCCGCTTATGCCAACAGCAAGCTGACGCGTGAAGTGGCCGAAATTGCCAAGGATGAATACATCCAGGGCACCTATATGCAGGATATCCGTCAGGCTGAGGGCGAAAAAGCTCTGGCCGAAACGGACATGCTGAGGGCTAAAGACCGTCTCTCATGGTCTCAGGAAATGTTCAAGAAGGGCTATCTTTCAGCCACCCAGAAGATTGCCGAAGAGGCTAACCTTCAGCGTGCCACGTTCTCCAAGGAACAGGCCGAAACCAAAATCACGGTGCTGAAGGAATATACCAAGCGCAAGATGCTGACCGACCTGAACTCGAATATCGAGAAGGCGAAGTCAGACGAACTGGCCAAAGAAGCCACTCTGAATCTTGAAAAAGAAAAAGAGAGTAAGCTGACCACCCAGATCGAAAAGTGTAAGCTGCTTGCCCCGAACGACGGGCTGGTGGTTTATGCCAACGATCCCGGCCGATTTGGTGGCTCAAACCAGCCCCAGATCGAAGAAGGTGCCCAGGTGCGTGAACGTCAGCCGATCTTCCGGCTGCCGGACATCAACAACATGCGGGTGAACACCAAGGTTCACGAATCTCAGATTGACCGCATGGAGAAAGGCCTTAAAGCCCGGATCCGGATCGACGCCTTCCCAGGCGAAATTATCGACGGAACCGTGGACTCCGTGGCCCCTCTGCCTGACTCCGCCAGCTTCTTCAGCTCGGACGTCAAGGTCTACACCACTCAGGTCACGATCGACAAGCCAAACACAGCGCTCCGGCCAGGCATGACCGCCCAGGTCGAAATTCTGATCAACGAGTATGAAAACGTCCTCGCACTTCCCGTTCAGGCCATTCTTCAAGTCACCGGCAAAGACGCCGTTTATGTGAAGAAAGCTGCTGATTGGAAACGCGTTGAAGTCGAGCTTGGCGACACGAACGACCAGTTGATCGAGGTCAAAAAAGGCCTTGCCGATGGCGACGAAGTGGCACTGGCTCCGATGAATCTGCTCTCTGACGTCGAAAAACGCGATCTTGTCGGCCCCGGCAAAGCATCGGGCAAAGGCAAGACCTGGGGCGCTGCTGGCAAGAAATCTGCTGGAGCTGAAGCCGGTGGCGATGTCGCCAAGGGCAAGGCTGAAGGCAAAGAGAAGGCCAAAGGCAAGAGTGGAAGAGGCGGAGCAGGTGGCATGTTCGGATCCGATCCGGCCCTGACAGCCTTGTTCCAGAAAATTCCAGCCGAAGACCGCATGAAAGTCTTCCGTGGGTCAGCTGAAGATCGTGCCGCTACTCTGAAGACGGCGGGTGCGACACCTGCTCAGATCACTCAGGTTGAAACCATGATCAAGCAGTTTGCCAGCGGTGGCGGCGGCGGATTTGGTGGAGGTGGTGGCGGCGGTTTTGGTGGGCCAGGTGGTGGTGGCGGACGTCCTGGTGGTGGAGGCCCTCCACAATGAGTGAGCTGCTTGCCAATGCCGACTTTTCAAACGTTGTGGTTCCACCAGAGCTCTACCGTAGTAGAGCCTTGGTGGAGGGTAAACGCCCGATCGTGAGCCTGACTGATGTACGCAAAACGTACATCATGGGCAAGAAGGGGCAGGGGCCCGAATCAGGTGCCGTGATTGTCCACGCCTTGCGGGGAGTCTCTGTGGACTTCTATCAAGGCGAATATGTGGCCATCATGGGCGCTTCCGGATCAGGCAAGTCCACCATGCTCAACCTTCTGGGTTGTCTCGATCGACCATCAAGCGGCATCTATCTCATGGGTGAGAACGATGTGGCCAATATGTCGGACGACGAGCTTTCGGACGTCCGCAGCCGCTACATTGGATTCATCTTTCAGTCCTACAACCTGATTCAGCAATACACAGTGCTGGAAAATATTCAGCTCCCCCTGACTTATCAAGGGTCAGGCGAGATCTCTGATGAGCAAAACGCTTTCACCGAACAGCTTGCATCCATGGTGGGATTGGGCGACCGACTCGACCACCGCCCGATGCAACTCTCCGGTGGACAGCAGCAACGCGTGGCCATCGCCCGCTCTTTGATCAACGATCCTTATATTATTCTGGCCGACGAAGCCACGGGTAATCTGGACACCAAAACGAGCCATGAAATCATGACCATGCTGGGCAATCTGAACGATGCCGGCAAGACCATCATCATGGTGACCCACGAAGATGACATTGCTGAACACGCCAAACGCATCATCCGTATGCGTGACGGTTTGATTGTCGAAGACGGCCCCTCCCAGCGCATGTATGCCGCTGCCGCCGGCCTCGGCGCCCGTGGGCCATTGGCAAACGCTCAGTAAGTGCATACAACTACGATATATGATGGATTTCTGATTGGTTTGAGGTTGCCGAACTAAGGGGGCCGTGTCGCTATGGGTCGCATCTGGCGAAGTCTGAAAATGGGTCTGAAAAGCCTGATGCTGCATAAGCTTCGGTCAGGCCTGACCGTCTTGGGCATCGTCTTCGGCGTCGCCAGCGTGATCGCCATGCTTGCCATCGGCGAAGGCTCGAGCCGCGATGCTCAGAAACGGTTCGAGATGCTTGGTGTCACCAACATCATCTACCGCTCTGTCAAACCATCCGACGAAGCCCAGGCCGCCGGTGGTCGCCCGAGCCGGATCCTCAACTATGGCCTGAAGTACGACGATTTCGAGCGTCTGGTGGCCACTGTTCCGACGATCAAAAAAGCGTTGCCGATTCGTGAGATCAAAAAAGAGATCCGCCGGCTCAACAAAGCCGTTGACGGTCGGGTGGTCGGCACCACAGCCGATTACATGGACTTCAATCGCCTCGAAATGTCGCGTGGCCGATTTCTTTCCGAGACCGACAACCGCGACTATCAAAACTATGTCGTGATGGCCGCTGGATCAGCGGAAACCCTCTTCCCATTTGAAGATCCGATCGGCAAGTCGATCAAGATCGGCTCCGATTACTACACCGTCATCGGAGTGACCCAACTGCGTCAGTCCACAGCCGGTATCGGCGGTTCGTTTGCGGCTCAGGATTACAACAAAGACGTTTACATCCCTATCAACACCTGTCGTCTCCGGTTCGGCGAGCGGATCATGAACAGTCGTGCCGGATCGATGGAAATGGAAGAGACCCAGCTCTCTCAAATCACTCTACAAGTGGAAGATACGAAACTCGTTCTCCCCACGGTACCGATTGTGAAGGCGGCCATTGAGCCTTACAACATGCACGAACGCAAGAAGGACGTGGCGATTACCGTCCCCTACGACCTGTTGCTGGAAGCCCAGCGTTCCGCACGTATCTGGAGCCTCGTTCTGGGTGCCATCGCCGGGATCTCTCTGATCGTCGGCGGGATCGGGATTATGAACATTATGCTCGCGACCGTCACAGAACGTACCCGAGAGATCGGGATCCGTCGTGCCCTGGGTGCGAAACGGAAAGACATCGTTCAGCAGTTCCTGATCGAGACGATCGTGCTTTCCGGCGTGGGCGGAATTCTCGGAGTGGTAATCGGAGTGGTCATTCCTGTGGTCATCACCCTCTATTCCGAGGTCAAAGCCGCCGTCACGCTTCAATCGATCGTGATCGCATTCAGCGTGTCGGTGCTGGTCGGTGTCTTGGCCGGGCTCTATCCTGCAAGCCGTGCAGCCAAGATGGATCCGATCGAAGCCCTTCGTCACGAGTGATCATTTTTTTCGGGTGCCGTTCCAGGCACTTGCGTCCTGATCAGCCCTTGACTACTCTTGTATGAATAAAGAAGACGCCGGGTGTGGTTCAACCACATCCGGTTCTGCTTTGAGACAGTTCTGGCGTGAGCCATACCGGAAATGACGACTGGCCCCTGTGCCAAATGTTGGCACAGAAAGTCTTGTTCGTCGGTTCTTTCATGTCCGTTACCTCCACGAATGTTGTAATGGGAGACTCAGGGAATGGCGATTGACCGCATCCCCATGTCCAAAGACGGATTCGATAAACTCAAAGCTCAGCTTGATCACATGAAAAATGTGGACTCGCCGCGCATCGCCAACCAGATTGCCGAAGCACGTGCTGAAGGCGACTTGTCGGAGAATGCTGAGTTCGATTCCGCCATCGAAGCCCAAGGCATGCTTGAAGCCCGCATGCGCGACCTTGAAGGCAAGTTGGCGTCCGCACAAATCGTGGACATGACCAACATTAAAACCGATCGGGTCGTGTTTGGCTGCAAGGTGACCGTGAAAGACCTCGACTTTGGCGATGAAGAGGACTACACCCTGGTCGGCCCCGGTGAAGAGGACTACGAGGTCAATAAAATCCTCGCCACAAGTCCGGTCGGCAAGGGGCTTGTCGGCAAAATGATTGGTGAAGAGGCGGAGATCCCGATCCCCAAGGGTGTCCTTCGTCTTAAAATCATGAAGATTGTTGTGGCAGATTAATCAATCCGTCCACTTCTCGTCTCCCATGTAACTCACTCAATTTCTGGTCGTGTGGACATGTTGACAAAACGCATAATTCCGTGTCTGGATGTCCATCAGGGCCGGGTCGTAAAAGGTACGAATTTCGTCAACCTTCGCGACTCCGGTGATCCTGTCGAACTGGCCTCCCGATACGATCAGGAAGGTGCTGACGAACTCGTCTTTCTCGACATCACAGCCAGTCACGAAGGTCGCGATATCATTCTTGACGTCGTTTCCCGTACCGCCGAAGTCTGCTTCATGCCACTGACTGTGGGCGGCGGAATCCGAAATCTTGATGACATTAGACGGCTCTTAAATGCTGGTGCTGACAAGGTTTCCATTAACTCGGCAGCCGTTCGCGATCCCGAGCTGGTCCGTCGGGCAGCCGAACGTTTTGGCAGTCAGTGTATTGTTGTAAACATTGATCCTAAAAGAATATGGAAAGAAATTGACGGCATCAGACAGCAGGTTTGCGAAGTCCATATCAATGGCGGAAGGCTTGCCACTGGGATGGAAGCCGTGGCCTGGGCTCGCGAAGTGGAGCGTCTCGGAGCCGGCGAAATTGTTCTCACCTCCATGGACGCCGACGGCACTCAGGCAGGCTACGACCTTGAGATCACCCGCTCTGTGGCCGACGCTGTAGGGATTCCTGTTGTGGCTTCTGGTGGGGCAGGTTCAATCGATCACTTCGAAACAATTCTCCGCGAAGGTCATGCCAGCGCAGCACTTGCAGCCAGCCTTTTTCACCAGCGACAGC
This sequence comes from Candidatus Kuenenia stuttgartensis, assembly GCA_945872325.1. GTDB lineage: Bacteria > Planctomycetota > Planctomycetia > Isosphaerales > Isosphaeraceae > QWQI01. The sequence continues at coordinate 7,154 of CAMBZY010000038.1, forward strand.
TTCTGATCGGCGACCTCAAGCAGGAACTCGCGCGCCGAGGTTTGCCGATGCGACTTCTGGCAGACTCAAATTTGGAATGTTGATTTAAATCATCATTTTGAGAACTGACCGCCAAAATTTGAGGAAGGTTGTAACGATCGTCAAATGAATTGTTCAACGAACTTTGTTAACTATGAATTGTAATTGACGAGAGTTCAAGGTAGATTATCCTAATGAAGGATGCCATGTTCGCGCATGGACAGCTCTTACCGACTCAACCTCCTGTAAAATTCTCCAATTTGCACCGCCTTGACCGGAGATTCTGTGTTATGTCGATCGCCTCGGATGTTGCTGTCGGTACATCGGCTAATGAGCCGGAAGCCAATAAATTGTTTCGTATGTGCATGAAGCATAAGGGTTCCGACCTTCACCTCAAGGTTGGTCTTCCGCCTGCCATGCGACTCGCCGGCCAACTCCGTCAGATGCAACTTCCTGCTTTGACCGCCGCCGACATGGAACGCCTGATGTTCCCCCTGCTCAATGCCAAGCAGAAGCAGATTCTCGAAGAAGAAGGTGGAGTCGATTACGCCCACATCCTTCGTGACGAGGAAGGCAATGAGACCCGCTTTCGTGTTAATCTCTTTAAAGCCCGTGGTGCACTCGCTCTAGTCGCTCGTCGGGTGAATAATTTTATCCCGAACTTTGAGCAACTGGGCCTGCCTCCGATTTTGGCTGAAATCACCAAAGAAGACACCGGTATCATTATCCTTGCCGGTGTAACGGGTTCCGGAAAGTCCACAACCATCGCTTCCATGCTCCAATATGTCAACGAAAACGAGCGTTGCCATATCCTGACCATCGAAGATCCGATCGAATACACCTATAAGGATGCCAAGTCGATCGTCAACCAGAGAGAGATCGGGATTGACGTTCTTGACTGGAACATCGCACTTAAGCACGCTGTGCGGGAAGACCCTGACATCATTCTAGTGGGTGAAATGCGTGATCAGGACACGTTCCTGGCCGCCCTTCACGCTGCTGAAACCGGCCACTTGGTCTTCGGGACCATCCACGCCTCCAGCGCCCCGTCCACCATCAGCCGGATCCTTGACCTGTTCCCTCAGGAAATGCACCCGGCCATGCGCCAGAACCTCGCCTTTAACCTCAAAGCTGTGGTCGCGCAAAAATTGCTCCGTACCACCAAGGATTGGGCTGAAAAAACCGGTGCCACCCGGATCCCAACCTGCGAGATCATGCGGAGCAATCCAACTGTCCGTAAACTGATCCTGGCCGAAGAAGATTCAAAACTCTCCGACGCCATTCGTATCGGTCAGGATGAAGGCATGATGGACTTCACCGAAAGCCTTCGTCAGCTTGTACTTGCCGAGAAAATCGAGCGTTCTACAGCGTTCGAAGTCGCGCCGAGTCCAGACGCCTTGAAGATGGCCCTTAAGGGCATTCAAGTTGCCGCTCCAGGGATTCTGTAAAAAATCATCGTGGTCCTCCAGGGGATCGGAATCATTCAAAAAATCTCCGGTCCCTGGTCCTCCTGCTTCGACCCAATACTACTCACCGACCATCAGTGGAAAGCTCAACTTATGCGAGGCGTTCGGCTCAAAAGTTTGCAAAACATAACGCTGGCAATAGTTGGCGTTTTATCGTTTACCCTGACCTCTGCTCAGGCTGCCGATTTTATGGCGGTTTCCTGGCCATTGGCTCAAACTGCCAATGTGGAACGCATCAGCGGTTTCTACATGAGTATCGCCAAGTTCCTACCGGCACTGGCTTTATTCCTGATCTGGATCCCGACCACCTGGTGGGTCGACGACGATTCATTCGCCCTGGGACTCGAAAAACGCGCCCTCTGGACCAGTGCCATGGTTCTGGCCGGAACGATTGGCCTGTTGGTCATTCTGTTTGTTCCAAACATCTTTGCCGGCATCGCAGTCATGGGCCTCGCTTATCTTGTTCCCACGCTGGCCTATGTGGTACACCGGAACGGACAGGTGGCAGATGTTGATAAAGTCTTGACCATCTATCACTTCGGCGATATTGCAAACGCCATGTTTGGCAAGCTTGGAGCCCGCAAGAAAGTTTTCAATCGTAACAAAGCCGCCGCCAATTCAGGCGTCCCTGTTGAATTTGTCGGGATTGATCTGAACACACGCAAGATGGACATGTTCCGTGTCGCCTCCGCCAAACAATTCGAACTTTTCGAAGAAGTTCAGGGCCTGGTTTACGACGCCGTCAGCCGCCGTTCGACAGATATCTATCTCGAACCGGCTCAGGATCAACTTCAGGTCCGATACCGGATTGACGGCGTTCTGGTTCAGGCCGAACCGTTCGACACCGAAACCGGTCCTGAGATTGTCGACATCGTCAAAACCCTTTGTGGTATGAGTGTTGAAGAAAAACGGAAGCCTCAGGAAGGTACGTTTTCTGCCAAAGTGGAAGGCCGAAACGTGGAAGCCCGTGTCGCTTCTGCCGGCACCAAAGTGGGCGAAAAAGTCGCCATTCGGCTCTTCGACAAATCCATCATGGTCACAAAGCTCGAAGCTTTGGGTCTGACGACCAAAGAAGAGGAAAAGCTCCGGACTTCGATCGAAAAAGACCAAGGTCTGGTTCTGGCTGTCGGCCCTGCCGGTTGCGGCAAGTCGACCAGCATTTACGCTCTCCTGCGGTCGATGGATCCGATGCTTCGCGATATCAAGACACTGGAAGAAGTGGTCGAGCAGCAGATTGATAACGTGGTCGCTGAAGAGTTTAACCCTCGTTTAGGCGAAACGATGGTCGACAAGCTGAAGAGCATTCTTCGGACCGATCCACAAGTGGTCATGCTCAGCGACTTCCGGGACGACGACATTGCCAAGGTTGCGATTCAGGCGGCCAGTACCGATCGTCTCGTTCTCTCTTCGTTCGTTGGAACGGATGCCATCAAAGGCATCATGAGCCTGGTTGAACGAGGCCTGAGCCGCGACGCTCTTTCAGAAACACTGGTTTTGATCTTCTCCCAGAGACTGGTCCGAACGCTTTGCGAAGAGTGCAAAGAACCTTATCAGCCGAAGCCCGAATTCCTCAAAAAATACAACCTTCCGGAAGATACCGAAGCCTTCTATCGCCCACCGACAGAGCCTTTGCCTCAGGTTTGCCCTGAGTGTGCCGGTGTTGGATTTGTGGGCCGGACCGGTATCTTCGAAGTGCTGGAAGTGACCGACTCGATTCGCGAAATCATCGCCAATAATCCAACCGAGGCCGCCCTGCGTGCCGCTGCCGCCCAGCAGCGCATGATGGGCCTCTCCCGTAACGGCCTGAGGCTGGTCCTTGAAGGCCGAACCTCAATTGATGAACTGATGCGGACACTGAAGTAACCCCTTCCCTCCGCAGATATTTGGCGATCAATCTGACACGAATCCAGGAATCAATGAAAAGCATTTTTGAGGAGTTGCCGGAATGGATATGATTTTTGACGCAGTGGTGGTTCTCTTCCTGTTCTTCGCCTTTATCGCGATCTCGTCTGAAGGCTTCTGGGGATCACTTCTGACCTTCTTCAACATCGCCTTTTCCGCCCTTATGGCGATGAGCTTTGCCGATAAGCTGGCCGCTGTCATCATTAAGAGCGCATCATTTTTGAGCGGATTTGCCGACTGCTTGAGTCTTGGCGGAATCTTCGCCGTAACACTGATTCTGCTAAGATTTGCGACTGATTATCTCGCACCAGGAAAGCTCCGCATTCCACCCGCTCTCGAAGGTATCGGCAAACTCGTCTTCGGTGCCGCTGCCGCAGGCCTGCTCGTCGGCTTTCTCATCGTGATCCTGCAAACGGCTCCCGTTCACAAAAAAATCTTCTGGGGCATGTATACGCCAGGCACATCCAACCCCCCATTTGGGCTTGGTTTGGATGAAAAGGCCCTCAAACTGGTAGAACTTGGTCTGACAGGACCGTTCAAGGGCGATAACGTGTTCAACGCCTCTGAGTGGGTTGAAAAGCATACTGCTGCCAGACCCTACGATAATTCTGCTGAAGAAGCTGCTCCAGCCAAAGCCGAAGGTGGTGAAGCTGCCACTACTCCAGCTGCTGGAGGGCCTGACTCGAAGTCGCCCGGCATTCCGGGTGGGACAGCCGGCGCCGCCGCTGGCTTGGCCCCAACAAACCCTTAAGTCCTGTAAAATCATCGCGAATCCGCTGGATCATCTCATAGGAGCATTCGTTCCTGATCTGACCATCGGATTTTCGTAATTTTGACTTCCTCCACCGATCCGAATCAGATCCCCAATCAGGCACTTGTCATGACCAGAATTCTCAGCTGCTTTTCCAACTCATTTGGCCCTTTGGGGGTTTGGACAGCCGCCGAAAATCTTCGAGCCACAGGCCTGACGCATCTTGAACTGGCTCTGAGAGGTCACAACTTCGGCGGTCTGATCATCCCTGAAGAATCTGTGGTCACGGAAAAAGCCGACGACGCCACCGCCCAGAAGTTCGTTGAGCATCTGGCCGCGAATCAAGCAGGCGTTTCCGGATGCAATGTGGGCGGCGCAAATCTTCTCACTGAAGAAGGTTTGGCGATCACTTGCAACCGCATTAAATTTGCAGCCAAATGGTTTCAAGTCAAAATTTGCGTCACAGGCGCAGGCCAGCCTACCAGCCCTGAAGAATGGACGGTTATTTCAAAGAATTTGAATACGATTGGCAAAACGGCAGCCGATTGTGGGATCACTCTGGCCCTTGAAACCCACAAAGGCCCTACCCAAAACGCGGCGGCCATGCTTCGGACTTTGGAGTCCGTGAATCATCCGTCCGTACTCCTGAATTTCGATACTGGGAATATTGCCTACTACAACGAAGGCATGACCCCGATGGACGAACTCAAAAAAGTCGCTCCTCTTGTGGTGAATGTTCACGTAAAAGACAACAGGGGCCGTTTGGAGGACTGGTATTTTCCAGCCTTGGGCGAAGGTGGAGCGGTCGATTTTACTTCAATTCGCGAAACACTCGATGCCCAGAATTACCAAGGTGCTTACACCGTTGAGCTGGAAGGCATTGGTGGCGAACCTGAGCCAGGCCTTGAAGAACGCGTCAACCGACTCCGTAAAAGCTATGAGTGGTTAGAGACCTGCGGATATTGATTTTTTTTGATACCATTGGAAGCAAGATTCGCTAATCCCTGAATGTTGTATTTCAGGGCTCTTTGCAATACAGTTTGAGATCCATTTTAAACACCGTATTTTGAAGGACTTGCTTCAGGGCCAAAGGCCCGTTCCATACCAGCGAGGGCCAGCGGACCTCGTCATTTGTCCAAACCGAAAAATGCTTTGAGGGCTGAAAGCCCGATACTTCTCACGTCACGACTCAGGAAACAATATGCGAATGGGCGGGCTTTCAGCCCTTGTTTCACATAGCGAAGCGATATGATTTGATCCG
>CAMBZY010000039.1 GCA_945872325.1 Candidatus Kuenenia stuttgartensis
GTCATCTCCACCCTCTGAGGCTCGTATTTGTCGATCTTCACAGATTCGTTGCTGCCGGAACGGACCCTGCCTGTCATAAATGGACGAACCCGATTCTGATCGGCTTGATCGATCCACGTAAGAATCTTGGGATCAAACGTCTCCCTGCCTGGATCAAACCAGAATGGATCATCCTGAAACAGCATTTCCGACGAGACAGCTTCACGGTCTCGCCTTCCCAACCCCACAATACTTGGATATGTTCGCATCTCGTGAACCACCCAGGCTCTCGGATAAAACGCTTTATTTTTGAAAATCTGGACGTCTTCCTCTTTCGCCCAAACCTCAAACTCAGCCTTCCGATCTGGATTTGTCTTCAAATCAGGCTCTGGGTAGATTGGGTCTGACTCGAACAGAAAAGATGCATAGCTGCGTTTGTCGTCCTTCCAGTCGCCTGGCCATCCGGGAACAATAAAATAACGGGTGTTCCACATGTCAAATCCACGGCGTGGATGGTATGCCAGTTCGTCGCCCACCTTGGCGTTTAACGACCTCGCTGTCTCAGGAGTAAACTTGCGCAAGAACGGACCGAAAAACCACCAATAATCATAAAGCTCTGTTGTGCCTTCCGTAATCGTGTACTGGATGCCCTGAGTGATACCATATTTGGGCTGAATGGTGGATCGCTCCCATTCCACAAAATCTCGAACCCGGTCGTCAGAACCTTTCAGATTCCAGCCTGGTGGATTCCAGATTGGCATTCGATGGACCCGGTAAAATCCGCCGGGAGTGGGGTCCCGTTTTTCGGCCTCTTCAATCAGCTTCACCACCTTGGATTGACCTTCAAACAGGCTTTGAGGGACCATCCGCACGTGTCGGGAATTGGCCCAGGCCAAGTCGGCAGCGACTAGCAGGCAAAATGCCGGAACAGCCCATCGCAAGCGTTCCATCCGGCCAAACAGGCCGAGTAGTAATCCAACCACAACCAAACTTTGCACAAAGCTCAAGACTGTCTGAAGTAATGCCTCATCGGCCAGCAAAGGACCGTAAATTGAGGCTTGTGATACCGGATGATCCTTCATCCATTTGAGGATTGCCCCCTGCTCTATCGCCACCCCTATCAGCCCGGCGAATCCCAGTAAAGCGATGACTATACAGGAGTTTCGCAATCTTCTACGCAACCGTTCATCAGCACGGAGGTCCCATGCAAGTCCAGCTAATAATCCCAGACAAAGCGATGTGAAAGTCAGCAGTTTTGCAGGATATCGAAAGGTTCGGAAGCCTGGAAAAATCTCGGCAAGCAGCCAATAAAAGCCACCGTCACCATCACGCGGAAAACCATCAAGCCGCAAGGCCGACTCTTCAGTGGCATCCGCCCGACCCACAAAAGCGGCAGCATCAAGGCTCGGTATTCGCCTCAATAGCCATAAAGGGCCGGTAAATTCGCCGAGAGCACCCACCACACTGATGACGAGCAAGGCGGAAACAGCCTTCGTGCGTGGATCAACCTTTCTGAACCCAAACACAGATATGGCCAGCAGTAAGGCTGGTAGGCCGTGATAAAGCGAGGGAACCCACTGCTTGTGGTTATTCACAGGAGGGAGGAGCATCAGCCAAGAGCGATTTCCGGTGGTTGCTGTTCCAAAAAGGTGAGGCCAGATAAATTCTAAAAACCGGTAAGGTTCCACACTAAAAGGATATATATCGTGAGGCCCTTCAGCCGCAGATCGTACGGAGAGTGCGCTATATTCAAAGACAGGGATGAGCTGAACGGCGGTTAATCCAGCCCCAATCAGGGTAGCCAGGCCCAGCCCGATGAATTTTCGAGGCATGGGAGTGGAGAGCCGCGTCCTTCTCCATCCATTCAGAATCAGAAGTCCGACCAAGAGCCAACCGATCATTTGCCAAAAATTTCGACTGAAGGCGAGTTTCCTGATTGTGCCAATCTCGCCGATTCGTAACTGACGTGGTGGAATGGGAAATTGAGCTGCCAGGATGGTTCCGGCAGTCATGAGAATCATGATGAGGACTAAAGAAATCGGATGAAAAACATGCGAGAGCCGGGTTCGGCCACGATCGGTCAGCCCGTTCCAGAATGCGAGTCCAAACAGGCAAAGCAGAGTGAGATATCCAACTTGCGGATCGCCTCCAAGAATTTGAAGGGCAAGAACCGCGGCCAGTCCACACAGATTTCTGATTCCGCCCCGGTCGATCCATCGCCAACCAGCCAGCAAGCCGAGAGGCAGCCATGCTGCTCCGATCAGAAAAATGACATTGCAATATTGATAGACAACCGGAACCCCAAACGCATAGGTTACGGACGCCAGCCAGCAAGCCATTCTGGATTGCCCGATACCTTTGGCCAGCAACCACATGCTGACCAGACAAACCGCTTGGTGAAAGACAATGTAAGCCTTTGCAGCCCAGGGATAAGGCATCAGAAAAAAGATGATTTTGAATGGATAAAAGACAGCAGCTGTGGGATTCCCGACAAGCGGCATTCCGCCGTTTTCCTCAGGCTCCCAGAGAGGCCATCGGCCAGCGTCCCACTCCATTTGAACCCGCTCGTTCAATGGATAGTAAAAGTGTGCAGCATCACGAAAACCATACTGGCGACTTGCCAGCAAAGCCTGCCCATGGAAGACGAGCATGAGCCCTAAAAGGCAAAACATCGGCCACAGACGTGCCATGCATAGGAAAAAACCGCCGACTTTTTCGTCGACGGTTTTCGTTTCAATCAGCTTGGGATCAACTTGGGCCTGTGGGATCACAGCAGTTTCACTCGCCTTTGATCAAGGCATGAGGATTGGAAATCAAAGAAGCCGCTTTTGGAGCAGTCGGAACTTCCAGAGCAGCACGAGGATCAGGCGAAACGCCGTCAGGTCCGGCTGGAAGCTTCGGAAGAGCGACTGGAATCAACTCTCCATCGAGAGCTTTCATGAACTCAACAAGATCTTTTTTCTCTTGATCCGTCAGGTTCAAAGGCTTGATATCCTTGCTCAGATAAGGGTTAGCATTACCGCCCTTATTGTAGTACTCCACAACAGCTTCGAGGGTGGCTTCGCTACCGTCGTGCATGTAAGGAGCCGTACGAGTTACGTCACGAACAGTTGGTGTTTTGAAAGCACCGATGCTGGCGGTATTTTTCGCGCCAATGGCTTCGGCAGCCCATCGACCAAGGTCAGCCAGTTTACCCTCTTTATCTGCACCAACGCCCAAATTGTGGAATTGGTCGTCAGAGAAATTCGTACCCAGGTGACAGCTTGTGCAATTGGCTTTCTTCAGAGTCACGTTTTCAGGCTGATACTCATCTTCCTGATCGAGACGAAGCCCGAACAGAATCATGCCCCGTTTGGCGGATTCATTCAGGGACTTGAAGTCGCCTGTGGCGTATTTATCGTAAGGGGAATTGCCAGAAAGAGCGGTGCGTTCGAAAGATGCAATCGCTTTGGCGAAGCCATCTAGCGTGACATCTGTACCGAACACTTTGGCAAATTGAGCCTTGTATCCAGGAATGGTGTTCAAACGGTCGATGATTTGCTCATGCGTTTGCTTGCCCATTTCCGTCGCAGCCTGAGGTGGGCCTTGACTTTGAGCTTCAAGCGAAGCTGCACGGCCGTCCCAGAAAAGGTTTTTGCTGTAAACACTATTCAAAACCGTAGGGGAGTTCCTGCCGTTAACGGCACCACCAATTCCGATGGTTAATTTCTGACCATCAGCCCAGCCTTTTTCAGGGTTATGGCAGGTGGCGCAGCTGACGGTTCCATTGGCAGAGACGCGAGGATCGAAGTAGAGCTGTTTTCCAAGCTCGATTTTTCCAGCCGTCAGCGGATTTGAAGCCGGTACAACCGCGTTGGGTGTCAAGAGAGGAAGACCCTTGGGAACTTGGACTTCAACAGCCTGATCCTGAATTTTGGAAACGTCAGGGAATTGAACCTGATAGTTGCCAGAAGCTGGTGCTTGGTCAGCAGAAATTGCGGAATTCGCCCAGGCTGTTAGAGCCAAGAGACCGAGAAGATGCTTGCGAGCCATGAATTTTCGTACTCCGTGAACGGATGCAGAGCGAGCGGAATGAGGTTTATATAGACAAACGAGTTGGCGAATCAAGTTTCATGAAGGATGGTGATTCGGTTATTTTTTGCCTGTGACCAAGACTTCTGCATTGCGGTGAGCCACATCGACAAGGTCATCCCAGTGACGCTCAACATATTCTGGAGGACCACCTTTGAATGCCACGTGCAGAGCTACGTCCTGGGTTGGAACCATATCAATGGCATCCCAAGGACAAACCTGTGCACAGTGCTTACAACCAATGCACCGATCAAGGTCGATATCACACCACCCCTGAACAGAGGCGAAATCCTCACCTGGCACTTTGTAAATGCACTCTACCGGACAAACCTCGATGCATGCTTCACAGCCTGTGCAACCATCGGCATGGATCACAGCCATGATCTTCGGAACGACTTTTCTCGGCTTGCCTGCCAACGACTTAGAGGCCATGTCGTTTCTTACCTTTCAAGTGATCGGCGGATCAATCATGGGCGAACGAGGCGGACCATTCACCCTTATGTTTGAAAATACCATCCAGATACTAGGATTATCGGTCAACAGAGGATTTCGGTCAAGCGTTTCATGATTGAAAATCACGGCTTGGGCTTCGCAGGATCCGGCAAAGCAGGTTTCACTGGAGTGGTTGGAGCTGCTGTTGGTAACGTAGCCGCAGGTGCTGTCACAGGCACTGTGGGCGCCGCAACATCTGATGGCTTCTTGACTTCAGCAAATGGCTTTCCAAGCTTTTCAAGATAGTATCGAGCGATTGGAGCAAAGTCCGCCTGTGGCTCACGGGTCAGGGCCTTTGTGAACGAATCGGCAGACGCTTTTGGAAATCCACCCTCAAGCTGAATCATCCCAAGCTCAAATAAACGAGCCGCAACAGCCCGACTCTGGTCTGGCATTTCCATGAACGTGCGGGTCGCAGCTCCCACTTCGCCAAGCATCCACATCTGACCAGCCATCAAACCGCGACGCATTTCATCAAGCTGAGCCACTGGAATCGACTCATTACCCCAGCCTACAAGCGCTCCTGGATAGTCTCCAAGTAACGCACTCACAAGTCCTTGACGATATGTCGAGAGTCCTGCTGAAGTTTCCATCGACTTGGTACCCGTATTACCAATCAAAGGAATCGCCTGATCCGGCATACCCAACTGGCAGTAGAGGTCGATCAGAACTGGAAGGATCGTATCTGGGCTGGAGCCGGTGGCCTCCGCTTCACGCAAATCTGTCAAAGCCTGATTCACAAGCCCAATCGACAAAGCACGGTTGATACGAACCGACGCGTTGGCCTGCTCTTCGAGGCTCAGCGAATTCATGTCCGTTTCCATCTGCTCATAAGCCTGATCAAGCTGTGCGACCTGAGCCCTTCGCTCTGCAGCGTTCTCCGTCTCAGGGTCGATTTCCAAAGCTTTCCGCAAGTGTTCGCGGGCAACGTCCACGGAATTCGCCAAAAGCATCAACTGCCCCATCTCGATATGCATTGCAGCCAGATATTCACGTTCAGCCTGAGTGGCCGGAGCAGGTGAAGTTTCGATTGCAAAGTGAATGGCAGCAACGCGTTGACGGAATCTCAAGCCCAAAGGCGTTGGCCCTGATTGCATCATTGAAATCTGGGCAGCGTTGGCTGGTTCCAGCTTCACGCCTGAATAAAGTGCCAATTCCTGAGAATGCAGGGCACGATACGCTTCTGCCAGAATCCGGTAAGGCTGAGTCTGGTCAGGCTTCTTGGCGATGGCCCTTCTGGCTTCCCGAATGGCCGCAATGCATTCTGCTGGAGAAGGCAAAGTTCGGACATTTGGGTCCACCGTTTTGCCTGGCTCGTTCAACCGGCGATAAGCCGCCTGAGCATGTGGCTGAACCATCCCAAGTGCTTTGGTGGCAATCACCTTATCGAGCACACTGGCCGAGGATGGTGGACGGTCGAACGCTGGAAGTTTGTCTTCGCTGGTATAAACGATCCGATCAGCATCAAGCCGATTTGCTTTGAAATAGGCCAGATCTTCCGCTTTCGCATCCGATCGACCGAAGATTGCAACCACTCCATCATCGTAAATCGGGATCCAGTTTACGCTTTGACTGAGCCTTGAAAGTGTTTTCAAAGCACTCTCTTCGGTGTACGATGTGGTCATGGCCTGAACCATCACCGCTGTGATCCCATATTTGTCGAGAATCGGACGCCAGACTGTCGAATCATCGTCGCGTAAAGCACCTCTCAGTGAATCGCGTTCGTTTCGAATCGATTCAGTGAAAAGGTTGCGGCGATCATCCAGAAATGTTTTTCTTCCAGGGTATGCTCGCCAGAGCAACATGTCGCCCTGTGCTGAGTTCCAGTTGAAAACCTGGCCACTGAGCTTGGACTCCTTGACGAAGTCAGCGGCTTCAAATGCGTATCGGTCCGGATTAAATCCAAGACCAAACGTAGCAGCACCTTCAGATAATCCATAACCAGTGATGTGTTGAGCCGCCAATCCGAACAGGACCAGAATGGTGACCCCACGGCCACCGATCGAAAATGCCGCCCATTTCCATCCAAGATGCCCTTCGGAGCCGAACGAATCGGCAAACCATTCTTCCATGTTCAAGCCGACAATCACGGCGAGAACCAGGGCAAATTCGCCGTTGTAACGCATCCAGATGACAAAGCCGAGGCTGGAGAAAATGAACAGCATGAGCCGGTCAAGCCGGAAGCGATCAATATTCAGCCAGAAGGTGACAGCACCAATGATGATCAGCGATATGAGCCTAAGCAGGAAGGCATTACGAACATCACCATCTTTGATTTGAATCGAACCGAACAGGCCGCCTGGAATCAATGTGTATTGATTCGCGATTCGGAACATGGCCCCATAGGCATGAATGGTCCATGGGTTGATCAGGCAGGCAGCGAAGCACGCCCCAAGAATCGGGGCAATTTTTGAAGGTGTAAAAGCCGGGCTGAACTTCTTTCCACCGATGATCAGGCCGATACCCCAGCCGATCGTCAGGAGAAGTCCAAATCCAGCGGACGCATCAAAATTCACCCAGAACGGGAAAATCGCAGGGATCGCCCAAAACGCCCATGTTCGGCCTTTGTCAGTAGCGAGGAACATGAATCGCAGAAGCAGTGAGAGGAAGAATACGCCCCAAAGGTCCGTACCGACCACTCCGGCACCAAGACCCATGACCACAGCCAAACCGAGGAGGATACTACGTCCCCACAAACCCTGCTTGGTTTTGCCAATCGAAAGAAGGATCAAAAAGGTCAACAGGCGAACGATGGAGTGAACGATCGTCACAGCCGCTGCGCCGTATTGATCGGCTTTTTCAGGGGAGGCAAAAGATTTGCCGAGTCGAAACGATGCGGCACTGATCGTGTCAAACATCCAGCCCAGATTCACCCATCGCTGACCTTCGCTGGTGTAGGAGAGTGTGTCGGTGGTTTCAGGAAAGCCTTTGCTGAGCGTAATTTCGCCTGAGCGGAGGCTGGCAAAAATCGCACTTTCCTCAAACAGGTTCAAACTATTCACGACCACCAGGACAAGCAGTCCGATGGCAACGTAAATGTTGTAATAGTTGTTCCATTCCACGACGCGTTCGGGCGTCCAAGGTTCAGGTGGAGTTGCTTCCGGTACTGATTCGGATTCCACTTGGGATTGCAAAGACTCGTCCGATGGCTTATTGGCGTCGTTGGACATCGCTTTTTTCTGATTTTTCAGGATGAATTGAGCGAGATCTGAAGGATGTTTTCGAGAACGATCAGGAAAAGGAACTCAATCCGCATTCCTGATACTGTTCAAGTGATAATGTTAACCTACTCTTTTTCGGGCCCTTTGGTCAAGTAGGCAGACCTCATGAAACCGCCCTTTAGGGGCGATAGCCAGCAAATTTATCGCAAATCCTCCAAGAAATCACGTCATGGAGAAGGTGGTGATGGACTTTGGAGGTATCGAAACAGGTCGCGAATCTCCGTATCCGAGAGCTTGTCCAGAATCCCTTCAGGCATCAGTGAAACGTCTGAAACCTTCATCTCTTCCACCTCGCCTTTAGGCACTTTTGTGATCTGCCGAGCAGCATCAATCACACTGACAATCGACTCCGATCTGTCTGCCAGAAGTCCGTGCAGAACGCGTCCATCCTTCAGGGCCACCTGGACCGATTGATACTCTCCACGAACCTGCGAACTCGGATCAACGATGCTCGTCAAAAGATAGTCAAGGTTGCCCCGATCAGCGCCGTTCAATTCAGGCCCCAGGGCCATCCCATCGCCGAATAGCTGGTGGCAGGTGGCACAGTTTTTCTTGAAAACTTCCCTGCCCCGTTGAGCGACTCCCTTGTCACCTTCAGGTAAAACTCCACGAATTTCAGCGATCCGGCGAATTCTCGACTCACTCGTCGGCCGTAAAGGACGCCCCCAGATCTGCTCCAGCCTGGCGGACAGCTCCTTATCTCCAAGTCGATCAATGCCTTGGGCTTGCGCTGATGAAAGCTGACTTTTCTGAACCTTCCCTGACTCAATCGCCTTCAACAAACTCATCGCCCAGACAGGACGGGTCGCCAAAGTCGACACCACTTTTTGCTGAAGGTCCGCTGGCCAGCTCGAATACTTTTCTAAAAGCACAGAGGCAAGGGCGTCGTTCCTGACACCTGCCAGAGCCGTCAGAATATCGCCGAGCATGGGAACTGGAGTCTGCTTATCGTTCAGAAGTTTTTCGAGAACCGAGGCTGAATTTTCAGATTTTACAGCACTCACTCCGACCAGCAAAGCTCGGCGTGTGGCCAGCGGAGTGGCTGGATCGAGCACAAAATCGGTGGCTCGACGAATCGCTTTTTCCTGGCCGAACTTGAGTGCTGCACGAAACATCAGAGCATCTGCATCGGCTGATTCTGAAGCATCGGCCAACCGCTTTTTCCATGCCTCAGGCAAGCGTTTAGAAGCCGACAAGGATGCTCCCTGCTCGATCTCTTTTGCGATGGCCGCTTGTTCGGAAGCGTTCCCAAGCTCATAAAGCTGATTCAGTCTAAGCCATGCATCAGGCGTGGCTTGCGCAGTCATCATTCGTGCCAGTCGCGGTATGAGCGTGTCGCGGACCAAGGCCCGGTTCCGGACGGACGACCCGCCGATCCACTCCATAATGACATCCGGCGCCTCTAAAAAGTGGTGCTGGACCGTCCACCAGGTTGTGAGCGGAATGAAGCCGTCCTTGGCATCTTCGTCATGGGCTGTGAGCTTGTCGAGGATCGGCAACATCATGCCGGTCGGCCACCTTCGGCAGCTTGCAGCCAATTGAAGACGCACGGCTGGAGATTTCTCTTCACTTGCCAGCTCCTCCAGCTTGTCGGCCAGGGCCCGTGTCAATCGCTCATCATTTCCTAGAAAGCGAATTGTCCATTCGCGGATCGGAGCAGACGGATGCTTGAAAAGCTCCATCACCAATCTATTATCATGCAATCCCATGGAGCCTAAAGCCCATAGCCGATTGAGCTTGGACTCCGGATTTCGATCCGTTTCAAAGAACAGACTTTCGGCCAAAGATGTGGCGATTTTCGAATCGTTGCGAAACAGAAGTTCTTCCAACGCCTGACGAGCAAAAAATGGGCGTGGCTGGTCGAGACGGGCGACGAGTTGTTCGACAGATTCCTCGGTAAGATCATACTTTACAGCCGGTTTAGTCCCCTTCGGAGCGATACGATAGATTCGCCCGTTGGATTTATCCCAGTTATCGCGTGGATCGAGGTGACTGGCCCGTTTGTCGTACCAATCCACCACATAGACCGCATCATCTGGACCTGTAAGGAGATCGATTGGTCTAAACCACGGGTCGTTGGCCTGAATCAAGGTGCCTCCAAACGAGCCACCATATGTAGAACCGACTGGCTTGATCTTATGCCAGTAAACTGTGTTGGACAGAAGGTTTCCGCCAATGAAAGTGTCTTGAAATTCGGCGGGGAAAGCCGCACCCCGATAAAAGATTCCACCAGGTGTGACGTGCCCGCCCTTCTTGCTGCCTTCGTATGGAATACAATCGAAGTAACCATAGGCGTAGGGGTTATGGAGTGGCCCATGCTTGGAGAAACCCTTCCAGTAATTTCCGCCCTGAGTCATGTGGAAGTTGATGAACCCACCATTTGACGAGCCAAAGGCCTGACCTGTTTTATCAAAGTCCAGTCCCCACGTGTTTCCACCCCCTTCGGCAAATAACTCAAAACGTTTGGTGGGATAATGATACCTCCAGATACCCTGCTGAAATTCGACCCCCTGAATCCGGGCTGTCACGGTTGATCCCTGAGCCCCATAAAGCCATCCATCTGGCCCCCAGGCAAGCGAATTGACTACGGCGTGTGCATCCTGAAGGCCAAACCCCTTGAGCAGGATCTCCGGATCACCATCCGGTTTATCATCATGATTTTTATCCGCATAGTGCAGCAGATAAGGGGCCTGACCGATAAAAACGCCGTCATAACCGACCGCAATCGCACTGGCCAGATTCAAGCCTTCTAAAAACGTGGTCACTTTGTCCGCTTTGCCATCGCCGTCCGTATCCTCAAGAATTTTAATCCTGTCCTTACCACGAGGCCCCTTCGGAGGCGGTTCCGGTACCCTGTCATATTCTGTTCTCAGGTAAACATCAACAGTCACTGGCTTTAAGCCTTCTGGGACTGGATATTGCAAATATTCGATGACCCAAAGTCGCCCCTTATGATCCCAGCACGATGCAACTGGTTGCCTGATATCAGGTTCTGACGCAAAGACATTGACCTCAAAGCCTTCAGGCAAGGTCATGCGCTTTGCCGCTTCCTGAGGACTCAAGCCTTGTGCCTGTAATGAGATCAGGAAACAAAAGTGCCCCAGAACGGGCACGATTCGGAGTCGAGCCAAAAGCGATGACAGGAAAGGTTGCACTTGGAAGAGTCTCCGAAACTTTGGGAGGGAACGAGGGTGGAAATCGAAATCTAACACAACCCAGGATCACGGTCGAGTCATTTCACTCATAAAATCATCATAAGTTTTCAAATACTCGCCAGATCGGCCCGGATTTGTTAGATTGAGGTTCGAATCTCGATTTCAATGGCCACATCTGGACAGAAAATCCACCTCGATGTCGATCATCCAACCGACACCTCTGATTCTGGCCAGCGCGTCGCCACGACGAGCTCAACTCATGTCACAGCTTGGACTTCGCTTTGATGTCCAGCCCTCGAAATATGAAGAGCCAGAGCCGTTGGCTGATCAGGATGTGCGGCATTATGTCTCCCAACTGGCCTGGAATAAGGCCTGGGATGTGGCCAGGGCGACGAAAAACGGCTGGATTCTCGGTGCGGACACCGCTGGCGATCTTGACGGACTGGCGCTGAACAAACCTCTTGACCGAGCCGATGCGGAACGAATGCTGAGACTTCAGGAAGGCCGGAATATTGCGATCCATACCGGCGTTTGCCTCATGAATGCAGGTTCCAGCAAGTGGTTCGGATTCGTAGAAACAAGTGTGATTCGGATGCGGCCATTGACCGATACCGAGCGACTGGCGTATCTTGAGTCAGGACAGTGGGCTGGCAAAGCTGGGGCATATGGGGTTCAGGACAATGACCCGATCGTGACCACGATTTCAGGGACATGGTCAAATGTGGTTGGTCTTCCTGTGGAATCTTTGCTCAAGCTGTTCCAGCAAGTCTGTTGAATGCCGTTTGATATCCGAAAAAACAGTCTCATACCAGTTGGCGATACAAGGATGTCTGAAGTCATGAAAACGCCCACCAAATCGCACCATTCAGGCTATCGAACTGGCATCATCGCATCGAGCCTGATCATTCTTGGAATTTTTTTGATCATCATGGATGGCAAAAGCATTCAACCCGTTGTGGGCCAAACGACTCCACGAGCCGGCACTTTAAAACCCGCCGCAATTGATGGTGGACGCGCCTATCAATATTTAAAAGACATCTGCGCCATTGGTCCCCGAACAGCCGGCTCGGCTGCCAACGAACGTCAACGCCTGATGGTTGCGGCTCACTTCAAGAAAAATGGCCTGACAGTGCAAGACCAATCTTTTGTTGGAATTGATCCTGCAAGCCGTGAACGCAAGAACATGGTGAATCTGATTGGTTCGTGGAAGCCTGAACGTACGCGCAGAGTCCTTCTGAGTGCCCATTACGACACCCGCCCGTTCCCTGACGAAGATCCTGATCCAGCCAAACGTCGCGGCCGATTCATTGGGGCCAACGATGGAGCCTCTGGCGTTGCTCTATTAATGGAGATTGCAAACCACCTTCCAAAGATGGAAACCGAGTGGGGCGTTGATCTTGTGCTTTTTGACGGCGAAGAGCTGGTCTATGGCGATAACGGCGATTATTTTCTAGGGTCACGCCACTTTGCCCGTCAGTATCTGGCTGATAAAAAAGAGCGTAAATGGGATTATGAAGCTGGACTTGTACTCGACATGGTGGCCGACAAGGATTTGCTGATCACTCAGGAACAATATAGCCTGGAATATGCTCCCAAGGTGGTTCGCGAGATTTGGGATGCTGC
>CAMBZY010000040.1 GCA_945872325.1 Candidatus Kuenenia stuttgartensis
CTTCAGGAAGTCGTCATGATCTTCCCTGGACTGATTCGAACACTTCCATCCGTAGGCCCTAAAGTGGAAACCTTGCTGAAGACAAGCGATGCCGGCGGCTTGATCAACTTCCGTCAGGCGACATCTCCGAGCTTTTTCGGCAGCTTCCAGATCAATCCCAACCGAGGTCATTCCCCGACTGGCCAGCCTTACACTCTCGCAGTTCGGGTAACTGGAACTCCAGGCACTCCCAAGGCGACAGTCGATGCTCAGGGCAAGCCTTTACCTCCATCTGCTCCGGTTGAAGAGAAGCTGAATCTGGTGGTGGTTTCGGATCTGGATGTGATTGGCGAGGAGTTTTTCGATCTTCGCCGTCGAGGGATTGAGAATCTTGAGTTCGACAACGTAACCTTCGTGCTCAACTGTGTGGATGAACTGGCAGGAGACCTCTCGTTTGTGAATCTTCGCAAGCGACGTGTGAAGCACAGAACACTGACCAAATTCGAAGAGCAGACTCAGCAGTTCATCAAGTCGGCTGCCGAAGAGGCAAAAGTGGCTGAACGAGAGGCTGACGACAAGCTGAAGTCAGCCCAGAAACGTCTGAACGAAAGAGTCAGCGAAATTGAATCTCGTAAAGACTTGGACGACCAGACAAAAGAGGTCATGATCGCGAACGTTCAGGAGACTGAAAATCGACGTCTTGTGGTCGAAAAGACCAAGATCGACGACGAAAAACGATCTGCCATCAACGAGAGCCGAATGATCCGCCAGTCGAATATCCGGTCCATCGAAAATCGGTTCCGGTTTCTGGCGATTCTGCTACCACCACTGCCATCAATGATTCTGGGTATCTGGGTACTGGGCAGAAGGCTGGCCAGAGAGAACAGAAATACTCCTTCAAGCCGCATGGCTTGATTTCGATTCAAGCGTTTACAGACGACAATTCTATCCGTGATCCGTTCTATTTTGAGGTGAGATGACGATGAACGAGTGGCCAAAAACCCTCGCTTTTGCTGCCGTGGCTGCCGTCACGACTGGCGTGGCCTTGACACTCTCAGGGCTTGATCGCAGAACTGCCAACCGTGTTTTTGACGATCAGGGGCAGGCTTTTTTTGAGTCTTTCCGCGACCCGCTCACAGCTCAGGCCATGGAAGTGATTGAATACAACCCTGAAACGGCAACGGTTTCGCCATTTCAGGTTCAGCAGAAGGACTCCAAATGGTCGATCCCTTCACACTACGATTATCCAGCTGAGGCCAAAGATCGACTCGCCAAAACCGCAGCCGGTGTGATCGACCTCAAAAAGGATACGATTCGCTCGGACGATGTCTCAGACCATGAAAAACTGGGTGTGATCGACCCTCTCGATACCAAAACCACCTCCCTGAAAGGCAGGGGCAAACGTGTCACCTTGCGGAAGCAGGCGGGCGGAGAAGTTTTGGCCGATCTGATTATCGGCAATGAGATGAAAGATCGTCCTGGCCAACGATTTGTGCGGCTTCCAAACAGTCAACGCACCTATGGCGTGAATGTGAACGTGGATCTCTCCACTCGATTCGCAGACTGGATTACTCAGGATCTACTGAAACTCGACAACGCCAAAGTTCGTAAGATCGTGATCGATCGCCACAAGGCTGATCCGGCACGAGGCGTACTGGTGCCCGGCGAGGTGACCACCCTCTCGCGTTCCAATGCCAATGCCCCATGGACCATTGACAATCCGCCTGAAGACAAAAAAGTCAACACCGCCAAAGTTGGGGAGATCTCAAGCACTCTCTCAGGCCTGAAGATCATGGGCGTTCGTCCGAAGCCGGCTGGTCTGACCAAAGATCTGAAGCAGTCCGATGACGGTAAATTCCAGCTTTCTCAGCAAGCTGTTCTCTCGCTCCAGTCGCGCGGTTTTTACCGCACCCGTCAAGGGACTCTCGTTTCCAATCAGGGCGAGATCCAGGTCGGAACTGATCAGGGCGTAGTCTATGTACTGCGATTCGGCGAAGTCACAGTAGCACGCGGAGAAGCCCTTTCAGCAGGCACGTCTGACGATGCCGAGGCAAAGAAATCTGATTCTACCAAAGAAACAGAACCCTCTACGAAGAAATCCGCAGGCGATACCGAAGGACGCTTTCTGTTTATCACAACGCGATTTGATCCAGAACTGGTTCCAATGCCCTCTGATTCTGAATCTGGAAAAACTCAAGAGCTTCCGGGCGACCCATTTCAGCACGCGACAATTGGGGTAATCACGCCAGGATTTGAGGCGGATGTTTCTGCCGATCAACAAAAGGCCAAAGAAAAGGCCGATAAACTGGCAAGTGAATTGGAGAAGCAACGCGACGAAGGACGAAAACAAGTTCAGCAATTGTCAGACAGGTACGCTGGCTGGTATTATGTAGTTGCAGGAGATGCTTTTCGTTCGATCGCAGTAAATCGCGACGATTTACTTCAAGATCCGAATGCTTCCCCAGCGGCTCCAAATCTGCCAGGTGGTGCGTCAGGTGGAATGCCTTCACTTCCCCCAGGCTTCACTTTGCCGGGGATGGGCAGCGGGCGTTGATGATATCTGGACTGGGTGTGAATATCATCAGCGAATCTTTCAAGACCAGATTCACCCCAGTTCCGAATGGAAAATAAAATGAGTGCAGCCAACTTTTCGGTTCGTTGGGTTCACAGGAATCCGGTTTTCGTGACCGGATTTGTCCCCAGTTCCGTTGAATGGCTCGGCACATTGATTCAGATCATCAATGACGGCAGGCTTTTAAATAACCCCTTAAGATCCATTGAGCCGAAAGAAATCGGACTTGAAAACTCTTTCGACTGGCTTGGACGGTCCGCAGATTCGATCCTGATGGAAGAGTTCTGGAACGATATCCTCTCACCGGCAGCCGTCGCGGAGGAAGCGACCCTTTATTCCACACGATCCGCCTGGCTTTCCCAATTTGCTTTGTGGCCAGGGCCGCTCACGATCGCCGATTTCCGTGCTCTGATGATCGCACCTTGGATTTCTGAGAATTTTGGCGTTCGTCCCATCATCATCATTCCGAACGCTCACTTATTTGTCCAGGAAATGATCCACCGGAAACGCGAAAATCGCACTGTGATCAGGCTCAGTTATCTTGAGCCCTTGGTGAAGGCCAACCCAGACCTTAGCCCTGTTCCATTCGAGGAACTTTTAGATCTTCCGCATACCTCCGAGTACTTTGCAGCCGTTTATGCCATTCTCAACCACTGGTATAAGAAGGAAAAAACCGCAAATCCTGACATCATTTTGTTCCCCTACCAAGGCCTGTTCCAGTTTCCTTTTCAAGCAGTCACACAAATTATCCAAGAAATTGGATGCCGTGTGAAACGTGATGCAGGCGACGCGCTCAAGGCGATACGAATTTCTTATGATGGTGCAAACTATCAAAAAATTCCACACTCTCCGAAAGATCCTGAAGGCTGGAAAACCAGCCTCCATCCAGGCCAGATTGCTGCGATTGACTCCGTGCTTGAGCGCATGAATTGCCCAGCAACTGGGATCGCCGATTGGTCACCCAAAGGGGCGGAGCCTGAAGTTTCTTCCAAAATCACGTCTGGTCGGTCTGGATCATCACGTCGCTCCGGTTCAAGCTCACGTTCCAGTCGATCCTCTTCAAGCGATTCATTTGGCTCGTCGTCGTCATCGTCATCGTCGTCGTCCTCATCGTCCTTTCCCATAGACAACCGAAGTAGTTCCGGGAAAAGTCGTTCTGGCAGAAGCAGTTCCGGAAAGAGTTCTCGTGGCGAGCGATACAGCCGGCGCGACAACGACAATAGTGACGACTGATCAGCACCTTCGATTCCACTGATTTATTGATACGATCAAACCAGACTTGCAGCTTTCTTAACAAATGCGCTCTTGCCATATGTACCTTTGAAAGCCTAAACTAGGTGTCCCAAAGATTCTGGATGGCTTATCCCGAATCTGGTTTTGGAATCGTCTCTGTATTGGTCCAAGGGATTCGGGCTTCCATGCGTCACGTGCTTTCGGCCCTCGTTCAGAATCAACCCGGTGTTTTGGCCCAGGTTTCGGGCATGTTTGCCTCTCGGGGTTTCAATATTGAAAGCCTCGCTGTGGGCGAAACTGAAACCGCCGAATTTTCTCGGATTATCGTTGTTGTCAAAGGTGACGACCGAGTCCTTGAGCAAGTTCGCAAACAACTGGAAAAGATTGTTACCGTGGTTCGCGTACAGGACGTATCACGATTCGATCACGTGGAACGCGACCTGATCCTGATCAGGGTTCGTGCCACCCCCGAACATCGCCCTGAACTGATGAGTCTGTTTGAAATCTTCCGCGCCAGAGTCGTTGATGTCACTCCTCTGGAGTTGATGGTCGAACTCTCCGGTCAAGAGAAGAAAATTCAGGCCTTCATCGACGCCGTTCTGCCTTATGGGATTGTCGAGATGGCAAGAACTGGCAGAATCGCCCTGATTCGTGGTTCCAAACCAGAAGAAACCTCCTCCAGGGACACCGACGAGTCCTTGACTGAAAAGCCTCAAATCGTAGGCCACTCAAGCCTTTAATCAGGCAAACGGAACAGTTTTCATTCTGACATCCAGTCTTTCAGCTCATCCGTATTCTTCCTGACCCGTACAACGACTTCGCCTGACCGCCAGTGAAGTCGATAAAATGCCCCGAACAAAAAACGGGGTCTTCACCTGGCGGCCCTGAAAACGACAGAAGGACGACGATAGATGCCGGCTCAGATTTACTACGACCAGGACGCCGATCTGGGGCTTCTCAAAGGCAAAACCATCGCCATCATCGGCTATGGTAGCCAAGGCCACGCTCAAGCTCAAAACTTGAAGGATTCCGGCTGTAACGTCATCGTGGGCCAACGCCCAGGCTCCCCTAACTATGATCTGGCCGTCAGCCATGGCTTCAAGCCTGTCTCAGCCGCCGAAGCCGCCAAAGCCGGCGACCTCATCAATATTCTTCTGCCTGACGAAGTCCAAGGCGATATCTACAAGCAGGATATTCTTCCTAACCTGAGCCCTGGCAATGTTTTGCTCTGCTCACACGGGTTCAATATCCACTTCAGCCAGATCGTTCCACCCAAGGGTGTCGATGTCGCTCTGGTTGCCCCAAAAGGCCCAGGCCACCTGGTCCGTTCCGAATTCGTTAAAGGCGGCGGTGTACCTTGCCTGATCGCCACACTCGAAGGGCATTGCACACCTGCCGGTGAAGCTCTTGCTCTGGCCTATGCCAAGGGTGTTGGCGGAACTCGCGGTGGTGTTCTGCGTACGACCTTCGCAGAAGAAACCGAAACCGACCTGTTCGGCGAACAAGTTGTGCTTTGCGGTGGTGTCAGCGCACTCGTGAAAATGGGCTTCGAAACCTTGGTGGAAGCTGGCTATCAGCCTGAGTCCGCTTACTTCGAGTGTATGCACGAGCTCAAACTGATCGTCGACCTCATGTATCAGGGCGGCCTGAACTACATGCGTTATTCGATCTCAAACACTGCTGAGTACGGCGATTACACACGTGGTCCCCGGATCATCACAGAAGACACCCGCGCTGAAATGCGTAAAATCCTCAAAGAAATCCAGTCCGGCCAATTCGCCCGCGAATGGATCCTTGAAAACAAGGCCAATCAAGCTGGCTTCAAAGCCGTTCGTAAACGCGAACGCTTTCACATGGTGGAAGAAGTCGGCAAGCGTCTGCGTGGCCTGATGACTTGGATCGACTCCAAAGTCGTCTAAGACTGGACCTCTTGACCCGTTCGGCTATCCACCAAATGTCGAGGGCGATGTTCAAATCGCCCTCGAACCATTTACAGAATGTAGAAATAGCCATGGCCGAAAAATCGAAAATCTTGCCAAAGAATGTGGCTGGAAACTTTTACGTTGATGAAACCTGCATCGACTGCGAAGTCTGCCGAGAGATCGCGCCCGCCAATTTCACGCGTGACGACACCTCACGTAAAAGCTTCGTTTTTGCTCAGCCAGACAATCCAGCTGATGTAGCTGCATGCACTGCGGCCCTCGAAGAATGTCCCGTTGAAGCCATAGGCAACGATTGATTTCGGAAAACCTGTTTTTCAATTGACATAACATACTGTTTTCTAATAGTTTAAGCCCCATATTAAACGTCTACAACATCTTGAATTGCAAGAATGCCCAGAAACGATAAAGGCGATTGCTAAATGATAAATCACCTCCTTGAGCGTGATCAATTTTTAGCTTGATCAGCCTTCAAAATCAGAAGTACAGAGTACCAATTCCACTTCCGCCCCTTTATGTTCAGTCATTGAACTCCGATAATAAAATTGCGGATCACTTGTGGTAGCCTCCGGATCCAAAAGGCCGTTTTATGATATCTCCCGATAACCCGAAGATCGACGAGCCTACGATCAGCCGCCGTCACAAGGCTTGGCTTGTTTTTAAAGTGATCGAACTTCGCTTGCGGTTTGTCATGGTTCTGGTCATCACTGGTCTCGTGTTTGGTTATTGGGACGAATTATCCAATCGTTACGAAAAATGGAATCGCAACCGTACCGGTGTTTCAAAAACCGTTTCTGATTCAGGCATGGAATTCTATTGCCCGATGCATCCATCTGTCGTTCGCGACAAGCCGTCAAATTGCCCAATCTGCGGAATGCCACTTTCTCAACGCAAAACAGGCCTGAAAGAAGACCTTCCAACCGGCGTTCTGGCGCGGGTCAAACTTGCCCCTAATCGCATCGCTCAAGCTGGAATTCGTACGGAACCTGTCGCATTTCGCCCCCTGATAGAATCCGTTACCACCGTTGGACAAATCCAGTTCGATGAGCGCAGGATGGCCCGTATCTCCAGTAAGGCCAAGGGCTTGTCCCGTGTCGAAAAGCTCTATGTTAACTTCACAGGCGATCGGGTTGAAGCGGGTAAGCCATTGGCCGACCTTTACAGCCCTGAAATCTACCAGACCGTCCGTGAACTCCTTCTGGCTAAGCATACGATCGCCGAACGTCCTACTTTGAATACGTCCCGATTCAATGGGCCGGATATCCTTGAAATAGCCCGCGAAAAGCTCACGCTCTGGGGCGTCACACCTGCCCAGATGGACGATATCCTGACCAACAACCGCGCCGATTTCAAACTCCCCCTACTCTCTCCAATCTCTGGAATCGTCGTCAGAAAAAATGTCGTTGAAGGCCAGTACGTCAACGAAGGCGACCCCATTTTTGAGGTGGCTGATCTTCGCCATGTCTGGGTCACAGCACAAATTTTCGAAGATCAGATCAGCCGGGTTTATGTTGGCCAAAAAGTTCACGCCTCTGTAAATGCTATACCAGGAAAGAATTTCGAAGGCATTGTGGCGTTTATTGATCCCGCTTTGAATCCTGAAACTCGAACCGTCGCCGTCCGTTATGATCTGGCGAACACCTCTGGAGAACTCAAGCCCGGGATGTATGCCACTGTGACGGTGAAAACTCCTGTGTCCGAGACGCCTCTATTTCGAGAAATTCTGGCCCAGAAAAATCAGAAAATTCACGTGGTCGCGAAGCCATCCCCAACCGTGGCCGACCAGAAAATTTGCCCTGTCACGAAAAAAGAACTAGGCTCGATGGGTCCACCCATCAATGTCAGCCTGACCGAAACCCGGAAGGTCTGGATCTGCTGTAACTCTTGTGAGGAAAAGCTAAAATCGAATCCCGATAAGTTTCTGGGGATCCCTGAACCAGCCCCAACAGGTACGGTTTTGACCATTCCCGAATCGTCCGTGATCGACACCGGCACTCGAAAAATTGTTTATATCGAAGCCGAGCCAGGTGTTTTTGAAGGCCGGGAAGTCACTTTAGGAGCCCGTTCAGGCGAATTTTATCCCGTTCTTGATGGGCTCGAACCAGGCCAGCGAATCGCCACGGCCGGGTCATTCCTGATCGATGCCGAAACACGATTAAATCCAGGAGCATCAGGGACTTACTTCGGGTCCACCAAGCCATGATTGAAACCATCATTGAATGGTCGATCCGCAATCGGCTTGTTGTCATCCTGACCTCCCTCGCATTCGCAGCCATCGGCCTCAGGGCCTATATCACAATGCCCGTGGATGCCATTCCAGACCTCTCCGAAAATCAGGTCATCGTTTTCACCGACTGGATGGGACGAAGCCCTCAAGAGATCGAAGATCAGGTCACCTATCCTCTTTCCGTGAACCTGCAAGGTCTTGCAGGTGTTAAGGTTGTGCGATCATCAAGCGAATTCAACTTCTCGATGATCAACGTCATCTTCGATGACTCCGTGGACTATTATTTCGCCCGTCAACGAGTCGCCGAACGCCTCAGCCTCGCCTCCACTTACCTGCCTCCGTCTGTCATCCCCTACATGGCTCCCGACGCCACAGCCTTGGGCCAAATATTTTGGTACACACTTGAAGGCGATGGAGTTGACCTTGGCGAACTTCGAGCCGTTCAAGACTGGTTCGTCCGCTATCAGCTCAACAGCGTTCCCGGTGTGGCTGAAGTGGCGGGCGTGGGTGGAGCCCCCCGCGAATATCAAATTGACATCGACCCAAACAAACTCAGAGGCTTTAAAATCAGTCTCGGAGATGTGTATTCTGCTGTCGGGAAATCAAATGCATCTGTCGGTGGCCGAGTAGTTCATCAGGGGAATGCCGAATATCTGATCCGATCCATCGGCTGGGTTCGTGGCCTTCGCGACGTGGAAACCATTGTGGTGGCTGAACGCGGTGGAGTTCCGATCACCGTAGGGCAACTTGGATCCGTTCAGATCGGGCCCGGGTTTCGTCGAAGCGTGCTCGAAAAAGACGGCCGGGAAACGGTGGGCGGTGTGGTTCTGATGAGGTTTGGAGAGAATCCACTGGAAGTGACCCGGCGAATTAAATCCAAAATTGAATCGCTCCAGTCAGGGCTTCCCGAAGGTGTCCGAATCGTTCCATTTTATGATAGAACTCCATTAATTCAAAATGCACTTGCAACTGTGACTGACACCGTAACCGAAGAATTGATTATCTGTTCAGTGATGATTCTGATTGTGATGGGACACTTGGGCGGAGCCATGATTGTGGCTGTCACACTGCCTCTGGCCGTACTTTTCAGCTTTTTTATGATGCGTCTGTTTGGAATTCCATCAAATATCATGAGCCTTGCCGGAATTGCCATCTCTGTTGGTATTCTTGAAGATCAAGCTGTGGTGATGACTGAAAATGCAGCCCACCACTTGACCAGAAAGTATGGCAAAAACCGGGTTGTAGGTAACAACCTCGATATTATTATTCCTGCATGTCAAACAGTAGGCCGACCAATTTTCTTCTCCGTTCTCATCACAATTCTTTCATTTCTACCTGTCTTTGCATTATCGGGTATGGAAGGCAAAATGTTTCATCCTTTGGCCTGGACCAAAACATTTGCATTAATCGGTGTTGCCATACTCGCCATCACTCTAGTTCCTGCTCTCATTCCATTATTTTTAAGAGGCAGGATCAAGTCCGAAGAAGATAGTTGGCTGATTCGAACCATGACTGCCATTTTCAAGCCCATGCTGGGCTGGCTGATGGACCGGCCAACTCTTGTCTGCTGGCTGTTTGCCGTGATTCTCGGGTGTGGTTATCTTGCATCGACCCGACTTGGCCGCGAATTTATGCCCTCGCTCGATGAAGGCACGATTCTCGATATGCCTACAAGCGTTCCACGAATGTCAGTCACCCAGGCAACTGACGACCTGAAAGCCCGCGACTCGATTTTAAGAGCCTTTCCTGAAGTCGCAAGCGTCGTTGGGAAAGCCGGCAGAGCAGAAACGGCGACCGACCCGTCGCCTCTCGATATGATTGAAACGATGGTCAATCTTCACGACCGATCGCTTTGGTCTAAGCGCCATATCCGTTATGCAGAGATCCGACGACTCACCAACGACGCTCACAAATCACTTGTTTCCGCTGGAATATTATCAAACGCCGACGACCTGAATTTCATTAACGATGCCTCGATGAAAGCGGCAGAACGAGTAGACACTGCCCTGCGCGATCATGCCCAATTGCATTTAGCCAGATATCGGCCGGAGCTCGGAATTTTGCTGGCCGATGAATCGATAAAATTCATTCTAAATGGATACGGCATCAGTTCATCAACTGTTTCACAAAACTTGAACTTATGGCAGCCGTTTCAGTCAGAGATGATCAAGACATATGCCAATCGGCTTGCAGTTGATCCGCAAGTGACAGACCTGATGCAACTTGCCGATCAGGTACATTCGAAAATTCTGGAGCTGAAATGGATTTCCGACTCGTCCTCAGAATTTATCGAGGAACAAAGCCTTTTGGTGAGATTAAAATCTGGGGCTGGAAGTCTGCTGGGGATCCCGAAAAAAGGCTGGGTTCATCGACTCCATGAAAATCTTGTGGAGAATCGCCATAAACTCATTCTAGCAGAAACACGCATCCTCAATTTCAGCTTATTTGACCTGGCAGTCAACTATGCCCCTGCCTCATCTGTAGAGTCCATTTCCACTCTCGCTAACGAGCGTGGTCTATTGAAATCAAAACTTCCAGAAATGCAAGTCAACACTTTAGCGACACCTTTACAAAAAGAATTTGCGAGCCGATTATTATTATGGCCATTATCGAAAGACGAACTCGTGAAAGAACTTGACAGTGTGTTACAAACTCCCGGTTGGGGTAATATCTGGACCCAGCCAATCATTAACAGAATCAACATGCTGGCCACAGGTGTTCGAACGGATGTGGGTGTGAAGGTTTTTGGCTCCGACCTGAATCAGATTCAAAACATCTCTCAGCAAGTCGCCGCCATTTTACGAGCTATCCCTGGGGCAGTGGATGTGGTACCCGATCAGGTGGTTGGTAAAGGTTATATTGAAATTGAAATCAATCGCGAAAAAGCCGCACGTTTCGGCATGAGTGTTGGTGACATTCAAAACGCAATTGAGGTGGCGCTTGGCGGAGCTTCTGTTTCCATGACAGTGGAAGGCAGAAAGCGATTCCCGATCCGGATTCGCTATGGACGCGACTTTCGCGATGATATTGACTCCATTCGCAACTTATTGATTTCATCCAATTCCGATGCGATGCCAGGAAACGCAAACAGTGCCATGGCAGATCGCAATAATGCAACAACCAGAAAACTCCAAGTCACACTCGGTCAGGTGGCTGATATTAAGGTGACGGAAGGCCCGTCAATGATCAAAAGCGAGAATGGCCTTCTGCGCTCTTACGTCCAACTGAACGTGCGCGACCGCGATGTGGTGGGTTTTGTCGAAGAAGCGCAACGTTCAGTCTCCAACGCCGTGAGACTTCCCCAAGGAATGTACCTGGAATGGTCAGGAGAATTTGAGCATCAGGTGAGGGCCAGAAAAACCCTCCAGATTGTATTTCCAGCCGTTACGGGAATTATCATCATTTTATTATATCTCACATATAAAGACTGGTCAGACGTGGGCCTGATTATGCTCTCTGTGCTTGGAGCACTGGCCGGGGGAGCCATTTTCCAATGGCTTTTTGGATTTCGATTCAGCGTAGCAGTATGGGTGGGCTATATCGCCTGTTTTGGGATGGCCGTGGAAACCGGTATCGTCATGCTGGTTTATCTGCGTGAAGCGATCGCCGAACGTGGCGGACTAGAGCAAATCGGTTCCGTTGCCGAACTCCGAGAAGCCGTTTTGGAAGGCGCCATTCACCGACTGAGGCCAAAATTACTGACAGAGGGAACCACCATTATCGCGATCGCCCCTATGCTTTGGGCCGACGGAGTAGGCGCGGAAGTCATTCGCCCGATGGCCGCACCTGTGCTGGGCGGACTGCTGGTAGCCGACGAAGTGATCGATGTCTTTCTGCCAGTTCTCTATTTTGCTGTCCAGAAACGCAAGTGGAGGAAACTTCGTGGACTGCCGTTTTATGCGGATATTGACCACATAAAAGAGACTCGAATAACCAATTCTGACAAAACATGACTTTACAATCCTGACTATCAAAACGTGTTAGTTTAATTGGTTTTTCTAAACAGTTTGCCTGAAACTGACTATAATAAACTAATCATTGCAAAAAGCTCCTGAATGGATTGGGTACCAGACATGTCAACGGAACGTAAGGGTGGCGGAAACCGCAAGAAAAAGCCGGTTGCTGAGATTTCCGTGACAACCCCACCTGAGGCCGTTCCGGAATCTACACCTGAGGAATCGACACCTGAGGAAACATCGTCTCAGGAATCCATTCCGGCTATGGTGAACGATAAAAATCGTGGGACTCCGGAGGAAGAGAATCCTGGTCCGAAAGCGAAGGTTCGAAAGTTCCCTGCAAAGCCAGGCGTTTATTTGATGAAAGACGCTCAGGGACGCGTTGTTTACGTGGGTAAGGCCAAGAACTTACGTGCGAGAGCGGGAAGCTATTTTCAGAAAACATCGGAGACCGACCCCCGAATTCGTGACTGGATTGGCGAAGTCGTGGATATCGACTTCCTTGAAGCGGAATCCGAAGTGGACGCCCTTCTGATGGAAGC
>CAMBZY010000041.1 GCA_945872325.1 Candidatus Kuenenia stuttgartensis
GATGAGTCGATTGTCGAGTCCGTCGTACGCGAAGCACCTCTGAGAATCTCGGAACTGATCGACTGGGGAACCCAGTTCGACCTCGAAAATGGCGAAGTCGCCTTAGGCCGCGAAGGTGGTCACTCTCATGCCCGAATTGTCCATGCACTGGGCGATGCAACTGGTCGGGAAGTGATGCGGGCCGTTCTGGAAAAAGCCGCTTCACTACCGAATTTGAGGGTCTGGCAAAACAGCTTCACCGTTGACCTGATCACTTATGAAGGACGGTGCCGGGGCGTTCTGGTTTGGGATCGCAAGCGCGGCATGTCGATTGTCTGGGCCCGTGCCGTTATTCTGGCTACGGGTGGAGCAGGGCAGCTTTATCGCGAATCGACCAACCCGTCGATCGCCACCGGCGACGGCCATGCTCTGGCCTTCCGCGCCGGCGCCCGCCTGCGCGACCTTGAATTCATGCAATTCCACCCCACCGTGCTTTATATCGCAGGTTCCAGTCGCCACCTGATTACCGAAGCCGTTCGCGGCGAAGGCGCTTATCTGCGAGATCGCGACGGCATCCGGTTCATGCCAGAAGCTCACCCCCAAGCTGAACTTGCGCCACGCGATGACGTTTCACGAGCCATTTGGGACCGCATGGCCGCCACTCAGCATCCATGTGTTTATCTCGACCTCTCGCACCTTGATCCCGATCTGATCCGCCGCCGATTCCCCGGCATCGACCAACTTTGTCGTGGATTTGACCTCGACATCACCACCGACCAGATTCCAGTCAGGCCCGGGGCCCACTACTACATCGGCGGGATCGAGGTGGACGAAAACGGCCAAAGCTCGATCAAAGGCCTCTGGGCCGCTGGTGAAGTGACCAGTTCCGGCCTTCACGGAGCCAACCGCCTCGCTTCAAACAGCCTCTTGGAAGGCTTGGTTTACGGTGCTCGAGTGGCCGAAAATATCACCCAGGAATTGATTCACGACCCAATCCCGGCCCTGATGGTTCCGCCTGTAAGCTGTGGAGCACCGCCCACACCCAGAAACCTCATGCTGGACATCGCCGATGTCAAGCACGCCCTAAAGGCTTTGATGGTCAGGTCTGTCGGCTTGGCCCGGGAATCGCACAAACTCGAAGAAGCGGCCGAGCAGGTCGACTTCTGGAGCCGTTATGCTCTGGAACAAGTTTTTGTTGATCCAGATGGCTGGGTTCTCCAAAACATGCTCACTTTGGCCCGCCTGATGATCGACGCCGCTCTGACCCGCACCGAATCACGGGGCGTGCACTATCGTCAGGATCATCCGGATAGCTCCGACGCCTGGCTCCGCCACATCACTTATACGCTCGAAGGCTCCAACTCATAAATTTTCTGATAACCCAGTGAGCAAAGCACTTCCAACATTTCACAGAGCGTTGGAAACGGCCGCCCACTGGTTTTCTTATACTGATCCACGGCTTTCATGAATTCCAATTCATCAAGGCTGTAGTCTCGTTCGCACGTAGTTGGGTCGATAAATCGCCGCCGACCACTGATCTGACGTGCGTTTGCTGCCTTGGTCGCCTTCGCAATTGCCTGCTGATCCCGCCATTCCGCCTGATCGTCATCAGCTTTACGGTGGTTGACGGGAACGATTCCTGAAATCAAATTGGTTGACATTTTTCCCCCTCAAACACCTCTGCAGATTCCGAACTTCGTGACAGACCGTTTCGTGATCATCTGAAACGTAAGATATTCCACACCCACGAGGGAACTGACAGGTGGTGAATTCCAACAAATCACGCCAGAATCGGCTTCACCACACTCCCGTGAACATCTGTCAGGCGGAAAGGCCGGCCTTGATAGACATAGGTGAGTCGCTCGTGGTCCAGCCCAAGTGCGTTTAAAATGGTGGCCTGAATGTCGTGTACGTGTACTGGATTTTCAACGATGTTAAACCCGAGTTCATCGGTCTTACCATACGACATGCCTGGCTTGATACCACCACCGGCCATCCACATCGAAAACGCTTGAGGGTGATGGTCGCGGCCCAGAGCCCGGCCCAGCGCTGTATTGGTTTCCACCATGGGCGTTCGGCCAAACTCACCGCCCCAGACGACCAGAGTTTCGTCGAGCATTCCCCGTCGCTTCAAGTCCAGAAGAAGAGCCGCTGAGGCCTGATCTGTGGCTCGTGCATTACTTGTGTGATTCCCAACCACATCTGAGTGGGCATCCCAGCCTTCGTTATAGATATTGATGAATCGTACGCCTCGTTCTACCATCCGCCGGGCCAGCAAACAGGCTCGGGCGAATGAAGGCTTGGCGGGATCGGCTCCGTAAAGCTCCAGAGTTTCTTTGGATTCCGACCGCAGATCCATCAGCTCAGGTGCCGATGTCTGGAGCCGAAAAGCCATCTCATAGGACGCAATCCTGGTCCGAATTTCAGGGTCACCCACCTGACTCATTTCATGACGGTTCAGACGGCTCACCAGGTCAATCGTATCGGCCTGAACCTGAGCATCAATCCCGGAAGGGTTCGATACATTCAGGATCGGATCGCCGCTGTTGCGCAATCGCGTGCCGGTATAAACGGTGGGCAAAAATCCTGACGACCAGTTGGCAGAACCACCGCTGATGCCTGAACCTGTGCTCATTACGACAAACGCAGGCAAATCACGGGACTCGCTGCCCAGCCCATAGACCACCCACGAACCCATACTGGGCCGACCGGGTTGGGCAAAGCCGGTGTTCATGAAAATCTGGGCAGGTGCATGGTTGAACTGATCGGTTTTAACCGACCTGATCATACAGATCTCGTCCGCCACCCGGCCCAGATGGGGCAGAATGTCGGCAATTTCCAAGCCACTTTGACCATGCTTGCTGAACTTGAATTGAGGGGCCATCGCCGCCGCATCGCTACGGATAAAGGCGTATCGCTGTCCACCAATCACTTCCGGAGGAATCGGTTTGCCGTCGTGCTTGACCAAAGCTGGCTTGTAATCGAACAGGTCCAGATGGCTCGGCGCTCCGGCCATGAACAAGTGGATCACCGCCTTGGCTTTGCCTGGAAAGTGCGGCGACCGTTCAGCCATGAACTGGGCTGAGTTGTCGGGTGCAGCCCCAAAGGCTTTTCGATGATTCCCTGAGCCGTCTGCCAGAAGGCCGGCCAAAGCAATTTTGCCCAGGCCAACTCCACAATCCTGAAAAAAGTGGCGACGGGAGCGGTCCAGCGGCGGCATATTGGATTTTTCTGTGTTCATCGGATTCGCTTCTTTCGTTTGGTCAAGGATCAACGATGGACCACAAATTCGTCTGTATTGAGCAACGCCCGGGCCAGAACTGTCCAAGCCGCAACCTCTGTCGCAGGCAGTCCAGCCGCTGAATCGCCGGCAATCGCTTCAGCTGATTTGGGACTCTTTTGATAGTGATCTCGCTGAGCCGCCAAAAATCGGGTCAGATCGGCACGTTCCTCGGCATCGCAATCGCGGTTGAACAAGCGTACAAAGATCAGGCCCAGTCGCGACTCATCCGAATCTTTCAACGTGGCCATCTGGCGTCCCAGAGCCTGTGCTGATTCGAGAAAAATCGGGTCGTTCAGCAAGGTGAGCGATTGAAGTGCCGAATTCGAAACATCGCGACGCACCACGCACGACTCACCACTGGGGGCGTCAAATGTGTTCAGCATCGCAAACGGAGTCGTCCGCTTGGCAAATGTGTAAAGGCTTCGGCGGTAACGATCCGTACCTGCGGAAGTCTTCCACGACATCCCACCATAAGCTCCCTCAGTTGTCACACTGGCAGGCTGGGGCGGAAACACGCTTGGCCCACCAATCGCAGGAGCGATCAGTCCAGCGACCGCAAGTGCTGTGTCACGAACCACTTCGCCGTCCATTCGGAACCGGGGCCCGCGTGAAATCAGCCGGTTTTCTGGATCTTTTGCCAACGCTTCAGGCGAAACGTTTGTCGATTGCCTGTAGGCCTGGCTGGTGACGATCCGCCGGTGCAATCGCTTCATCGACCATCTATCTTCAATAAACGTGTTCGCCAGCCAGTCCAAAAGTTCCGGATTCGTGGGCAACTCGCCCTGATATCCAAAATCTTCCTGAGTTCTGACCAGTCCTCTACCGAAAAACGCTGCCCATTGACGATTGACCGTCACTCGGGCCGTCAGTGGATTCTCAGGAGAGACCAGCCACTGAGCCATCTCCAGGCGATTTTTCGGTGCCACTTTCGCGGATGTCTTCAAAAACTGGGGGACGTCTGGCGTGACGGTCGTGGTGGGCTGAAGAAATTCGCCGCGCCGATACACAAAGGTTGGTCTGATAAAGTCTTGAGGACGCTCGCGCATGACCAGGGCACTCTCTGGCTTCGGTCTTTGAGCCTCCAGTGCCGCTATGGCTTTCCTCGACTCAGAAACCTCCGGTGCCGTGCTTGCCCAGTAATCTCTCAACTGCTTGATTTGAGCAGGGCTTAATGTCGCTTTCGGAAGTGTCAGCAAGTGCTCCACCTCCGTAGGTTGCGATTTAGCCACCACCTGAGGACCAGTGGCCGTAGTGGCCCAGAGCCGGAACCGGCCCAGAGGGGCGGAATAATGGCGTTCAAAGATCATCGTCAAAGTCGCGTTGGTCTTGGCTGACAACGGCTTATCAAGCACAAAAACCGCTTGATCAGGCTGCCCTTGATGCCCTTGGGTAGACCACCCGGTCTGCATGTTTCCATCAAGTGCAAGGGCCGCTTTGGCGTCCCCACCACCGATCCCAAGCCGACCATAGCTTTCCGTGGCTGAGGCAAATTTCACAGGCTGACCATCCGCCTGCATCCTCCACTCGCTCAGGAAAAAGTCGCCTAGAGGGCCTTCATAATCCGTCCGGCCAGGGCCTTTGGCAGGCAACTTCGGATCCGGCAAAACTTCGAGCCGAATCGCCGTGGTGCCAGCCGGCAATCCGCTCAGATTCAATGCATATTCATCGTGCTTGGTCGCATCACCGAAGGCAAAGATTGAGCCATCCGGGCGGAGTTCCAACCTCGCCATATTGGCCTTCATCTGATCGGGCTTGACCACTGACCACTGCACCGACTTGGCCGATTCGACCGTCTGCCATTTTGCGAAAGCGTTTTTGTAACCATCACGACGTCGCTCGAAAAAGTTCCGGCCATCGCCCGGTCCACTGGGTGGCTCGGCTGGAAACTGGTCTGGAAGCTGGGCCTTGAGTTGGGCGATCTGCTGATCAATTTCAAGATTTTTCAGCCGTACTGATTCGGTCTCAAGGTCATATAGAGGAGGCTCCTCAGCATTGTTCATCGTGGCCATCAGGCGGTAATAATCCGACTGGGTGATGGGGTCATATTTGTGCGTGTGGCACTGGGCGCAGGCCATGGACATGCCCATCCAAACCGTACCGGTGGTGCCAACTCGGTCCACCATGGCATAAAACCGATACTCCAGAGGATCAATTCCTCCCTCCTCATTGAGCATCGTGTTGCGATGAAAACCGGTCGCAATTCGATCGTTGGTGGTCGCTCCGGGGAGCATGTCTCCAGCCAGTTGGCGGATCGTAAACTGGTCAAACGGCATGTCGTCGTTCAAGGCACGGATCACCCAGTCCCGATACGGCCAAACCGAGCGATACCGGTCTTTTTCATAACCATTCGTATCGGCATATCGGGCCAGATCGAGCCACTTCCGGGCCCATCGTTCGCCATAGTGAGGCGACGCAAGTAGCCTGTCCACCAGCTTTTCAAAAGCGTCAGGGCGAGTGTCCGCAACAAATCGTGCGGTTTCTTCAGGGGTGGGTGGAAGGCCGACGAGGTCGAGCGAAACTCGCCTGATCAAAGCCGCTTTATCGGCTTGTGGCTGAGGAGTTAGGCCTTTGTCTTTGAGTTTGGAAAAGACGAACGGATCAATCCCATTTTTGTGCCATGCGGCAGGCAAGCCAGCAATTTGCGGAGGATTGGATTGAATCGGTTTAACAAACGACCAGTGTGCCGAATAATCTGCCCCGCTAGAAATCCAGCGCGAAAGCGTCGACTTTTCTGAGGCGGAGAGTGGGTCTTTCGACTCCGGCGGGGGCATGACCTCGGTTGCGTCCGTGGAGTGAATCCGCGCGATCAGCTCACTTTCGTCAGGCTTGTTCGGAACGATCGCATGATTACCGGTTTTGGTTTCCGCCAATGCGGCCGTTCGGTCGTCAAGCCGCAGGCCTGAGGCTCGTTTGGCATCGTCAGGGCCATGACATTTCAAACAGTGGCGGGCCAGAATCGGCCTGACATCGCGTGCAAAATCAATCTTTTCCGGTGTCTGCGCCTGAGCAAACCCCGGCAAGAGAACCAGAAGCCAGGTGCCCAGGATGACGCAAATCGTTTGGCCTGATGTGTGGGTCTGATGATTCATGAGATTTGTCGTTCAGGATGAGGAGCATCGGCGGGGAGTATCATTTAGTATAACAGAATTGTCGCACCGGGAAGAAAGAATAAACCAACTGGTACCAGCCAGGTGCATTTACACCTGTGACTCTAAAACACCTTATCCAGCCATGTTGTGGCCAAGATCTGCTCTGGCCAGAGTCTCATAAACTGGTCCTTTGGGCGTTAATACCGACTGAATCAACTGGATCTCCCGAACGGGCCAATCGCCAAACTCAAAACCTGTATGCTTTTGCATCCAGGCCGCAATTTTTGGAGGCTGAGGGCCAGGTACCCGGGCCAAGGTAATGTGCGGGTGAAACTCCCGATCGTTAGGCTCAGGCTTGGGAATATCCGGCTCGAGACGGCTCCATAAGTTGTGATGCAACTTGCCAATCTGGTGAACTGATTCGCCTGTCAATCCCGCCCAAACCACTCGCGGTCGGTCTGCCCTCGGGAATCCGCCCACCCCGATGACAGATACCTCAAATGGGTCACTGCCGGATGCGACCTCATGCAAAATCGACTTCAGTTTAACCACAGAATCGGCAGGAACATCGCCCAGAAATGCCAGGGTCAAATGGACCTGCTCTGGAAGTGTCCAGCGCAGGCCTTTGGGCAGGTCTATCCGTGCCCGGCTTTGAATGCGGCGCACCGCATCCACCAGGTCTGGAGGCACAGATAATGCATAAAATGTGCGAATGAGATCATCCACATACGGTTCGGTCATCGCAATGCAACTGCCAATCAAGCCGGATCAGTGATAACTGATGGTCAGTTTTCAACCCGTCAGTTTGGCCAATTCAGGGCTGTCACCATAATTCTCACGGTAACGAGCCTTAAACTCGTCAATCGTATAAGAGTGTTCCTGCGTTCCTGCATGCTCGATGGCGTAAACGGCTGTGAGTGCAGCAATTCGGCCCGTTACATCCCATGGCATACCAAGTGTGTAACCTGTGATCAATCCTGAGCGGAAGGCATCTCCAGCGCCGGTCGGATCCTTGACTTCATTGGGCTTGGCTGGCGGAATGTCAAATTCTACGCCATCCACAGTGATCAATGCTCCGGCTTCGCCTCTGGTCATCACGGTGATGGAAACGCGGCGACGCAGTTCGTCCTCTGTGATACCGAGCTTCTCGGACATCATCCCGAACTCATAGTCGTTGCCCGTCAGCATCTTGGCACCCTTGAAGCCTGCATTCAGCTCATCGGCTGTCATCCGGGGGGCTTGCATGGAAGGGTCGTAAAGGTAAGGAATACCCAGCTCAACACACTCTTCAGCGTGACGAGCCATGGCCTGAGGATCGTTCGGAGCCACCACCACAAGGTCATCAGGCGTGGCGTCCAGATCCTTCAGAGAAAGCGTGGAAGCGTGCGACATGGCGCCTGGATAAAACGCCGTGATCTGGTTGTCCTGCAGGTCGGTGTTGATAAAGCATGAAGCTGTAAAGAGGTTATGAATCTCTTTGATGCCCGATGTATCCACACCATGACTTTCAAGCCAGCTGCGATATTCTGCAAAGTCTTCGCCCACTGTGCCTACCACGGTTGGCTTCTGGCCCAGCAGAGCTAGGTTGTAAGCGATATTAGGGGCTGTACCACCACGCATCCGGCGGAGCGATTCCACCAGAAACGAGACGCTCAGGATGTGCATCTTCTCTGGAAGAATGTGATCCCGGAACTTCCCGGGAAAAACCATGATGTAATCAAACGCGATCGAGCCGGTGACAAAGACTTTCATGAGGTTTCCTTGGAGAAAAGCATTCGTACATGGAGCCTGAGGGCGGTATCAGGGACTTCAGTTATGGTGAATTCAGATCTGATCAGGCTTTTGGCAGAATCGCGAGTGTGAGTGCAATACGCTTCAGGCACTCATCGCGGCCGAGAATTTCAAGGGCTTCGTATACGCCTGGACCAATCCCCTGACCGGTCGTGGAGACACGCAGAGCGTTCACCACCAGGCCCATGCCGAGTCCACTGGCAGCCACATATTCATGAACGGCTTTATCGAGCGTGGGGGTGTCAAACGGCTCAATCTTCTCAAGGATCGACGAAACTTCCGTCAGAATCCTTGGTACCTCAGCCTTGCCCAACCGCTTCTTGAAGGCATCAGGATCGTAGTCGATCTGATCCTGGAAGAAGAACTTGCCGAGCTTCACAATATCGCTGAACGTTTTCAGTCGATCGCCCAGAGCGACCACCACGGCCTTGATCCGTGCTCGCAACTCGGGACTGACAACCAAATCGTCAATCAAGCCAGCCTGTTGCAGGAACGGGATGCAGGAATCCACCTTTTGCTCGTCTGGCAACTGCTTCATCCACTCGCCTTGAAGCCAGAAGAGCTTGTCAGGGTCGTGACTGGCGGGCGAACCGTTCACTCGATCAAGCGTGAAATATTCGCGAAGCTGCTCAGGGGTAAAGATTTCCGTCTCGGCGTCGTAGCTCCAGCCAAGTCTCGAAAGATAGTTCATCATGGCTTCGGGCAGATAGCCCTGCTTGATATACTCATCCAGACCAACGGCTCCGTCACGCTTGGAAAGCTTCTTTTTCGACCCTGGGGCTGCCACATAAGGGACGTGGGCAAAGGTCGGAAGTGGATATCCAAGCGCTTGGAATACAAGAATTTGCGAGAACGTGTTGGTCAGATGCTCTTCCGCTCTGACCACGTGAGTGATGCCCATCTGGGCGTCGTCCACCACGGTCGCAAAATTGTAGAGCGGGGTGCCATCAGGCCTGACGATCACAAAGTCGCCCACCTCTTCTGTTCTGGCTTCCACCCGGCCCTTGATCTGGTCATCCACCACAATCAATTGGCCTAAAGGAACTTCAAAACGAAGGGCGAACGGGCGACCTTCAGCGATATATTTCGCCTCGGTTTCCGGGTCCAGAACAATCTTGCGGAAACGATAGG
Source organism: Candidatus Kuenenia stuttgartensis (assembly GCA_945872325.1). GTDB lineage: Bacteria > Planctomycetota > Planctomycetia > Isosphaerales > Isosphaeraceae > QWQI01. Next base: position 9,274 of record CAMBZY010000041.1, read on the forward strand.
CTCGTTTGGCGGCCTCTGCAGCGGCTTTATCAGCAGAGCGTTGTTCTTCAGTCGAAAAGTCTCGATAAGCGTGGCCGCTATCAAGCAGTTTCTGAGCTGCCTCTGTATAAATATGACCACGCTGACTTTGATAGTAGGGGCCACATGGGCCACCTACTTCAGGGCCTTCATCCCAGTCCATGTTCATCCATCGAAAGCCTTCGAGGATCATTTTGACGGCTGGCTCGACATGGCGTTGCTGGTCAGTGTCGTCAATCCGCAGGATAAACTGACCGCCGAAGTGTCTGGCCAGTAGCCAGTTAAAGAGGGCGGTACGTACGCCTCCAATGTGCAGATAACCCGTGGGGCTTGGTGCGAATCGCGTGCGAACGGTCATGATCGTCCTGGCTTGTCGTCCGTGTCCAAGGCAAAATCAGGTTCGGTATGGGTCGAACTTTGCCCGAAGTCGGAAATAGTCGTGAAGGCTTAAACATAGGCGAAATATGGCCGATGTGTCAAGGTAATGAACCGATCAGGGTTTGGAATTTATGCCCTGAAGCAAGCGAAACCAAGGTTGACGATGTACCAGTGGGATCGCAAATTGACCGACTGCAAAGCGATTTACAGCAGGTATTTTCGAAGAATTACAAGATAGTGATAGACTTCAAATGGCGGCTGAATTAGGCTTGTCCCTGACACATCCACAACCTTGCAAAACAACGGGGTTGTCCAATGCCTGAGAAGTGGATAGAGTGTTAATGTGTTCATTATATGGACGATGTTCACCAGTTCACTAATGGATTGGCGACAGGAGAGGACACTGAGATGGGTAGAAAAGCGGCAAGTGGCGATAATCGCACGGCGGCGGCAGTCACAGCAGAGCAGAAGGCGTTAACCAACGCACTCAGCCAGATCGAAAAAGCGTTCGGCGCCGGAGCCATCATGAAGATGGGCGAATCGGCCGTGGCCGAGGTGGAAGGGATCTCAAGCGGATCACTCTCACTGGACCTCGCACTGGGCGGCAAAGGCCTCCCGCGTGGCCGTATCATCGAACTATTCGGGCCAGAATCAAGCGGCAAGACCACCTGCGCACTGCATGCCGTGGCCGAAGCCCAGAAGGCAGGCGGAGTGGCTGCTTTTATTGATGCTGAACACGCGCTTGACCCTTCCTGGTGCAGGCGGCTTGGCGTGGACATCGAAAGCATGCTCGTCAGCCAGCCATCAAGCGCTGAAGAAGCTCTCCAGATTGCCGAGATGCTTGTCCTCTCAAACGCTGTCGACATCATCGTGATCGACTCCGTCGCCGCCTTGGTGCCGAAGGCTGAAATCGACGGCGAAATTGGCGACACTTTCGTGGGCGTTCAGGCTCGCCTGATGAGCCAGGCCCTTCGGAAGCTGACCGGCGGCGTTTCACGATCCAAATGCGTGTTGATTTTTATCAACCAGATCCGTGAAAAAATCGGGGTCATGTTTGGCAGCCCTGAAACAACTCCCGGCGGCAGGGCGTTGAAGTTTTACGCCAGTTGCCGGATCGACGTGCGCCGGATTGGCCCTGTAAAAGAGGGCGAAGTCATTACCGGATCACGGGTTAAAGTCAAAGTGGTCAAGAACAAGGTGGCCCCTCCGTTCCGTGTCTGTGAATTCGACATCATGTACAACAAGGGGATCTCTGCGGCAGGCGACCTCCTGGATCTGGCTCTGGCCGATAAGCTGATCGAGAAATCAGGGTCGTGGTTCAACTACGGCAGCCTGAGACTTGGCCAAGGCCGTGAGAATGTGAAAGAGTATCTGGAAACGCACCCGGAACTCTTCGCGGAACTCCGCACCTTGATCCTTGAAAAGAACCTGGCTGCGTCAAACGCAACCCACCCGAACGAGATCATCGATGAAGACGATGATGAAGGTCTGGAATAATTGACCCTGACTGACAGGGTCTGTGTCTTCGAAACCAGGATCTACAGAAACAGCCGCTGGCCCATTCCAAACTTTCTTAGGAATGGCTCAGCGGATCATTCTTCCTACATAAACCCCGATTGCAAACGTCGCGGCCAATCCGAGAACAGCGAAGATCACCCATAAGGGCTTGATACCAGATGGTTTCGATCCTGGCCGCAATTCCTCTCGATTGTCTTGCTCATCATCGTTCGACAACTGGATTCCCGACTGCCTCTGGGCTGATGATGCAAAAGCCCGTGTTTCAGGCATCCTGGGACTCGGTACACCAAGATCGATCGACTCTGATGAATTCTCAAGTGTTTGATCAAGCTCGACTTCAACGCTGGCCACAGCAAGTCCAGACCCTTTCCCAGAGTCAGGTTCCTGTGCCATCGGATCTAAAGCACCCGCTTTACGTTTCTTCCTAAGCAATGTCTGCAAAGCTTCGGACGCTTCAGCGCCGGTCTGATACCGATCCGCTGGATTCGTTGCAAGCATCTGTTCCATCACCGCCACAACCCGACTGGGCAGGTCAGGCAAATAGTCTCGAATCGGAGTGGGCTTGGACTGAATTCGCATCGCCAGCCGACTGATTGGATTTTCATGCTGGAACGGACATCGGCCGGTCATCAGGTGATACATGCAACAGGCCAGGCTGTAGAGATCACTGCGACCGTCGAGCGACTTGCCTGAGGCTTGCTCTGGCGACATATAGTCGATGGTGCCCACGGCAATCCCGTCAGCCGTCCGAAAACTCTCTTCAGGATCGACTTCCATCAGAGTTCCAAGGCCCAGATCAAGCACCTTGACGATTTTCTGATCCTGAGAGAACAGCAGATTCGATGGTTTCACATCCCGGTGCAAAATGCCCTGTTCGTGGGCATGACCAAGCCCAAGGGCTGCCTGGGAAGCGTATCGGATCACGTCCACAGCGGGCAGGGGGCCGAGTTTGAGCATGTCGCCAAGACTCTTGCCAGGCACATACTCCATCACGATAAAGAAAACGTTGTCAACCTGATCCGCATCGAAGGCACGAACGACATTCGGGTGATCGAGTCGCGCAACGAGTCTCATTTCCCTCAGGAATCGTGAAACGACACGCTCATTGCTGA
>CAMBZY010000042.1 GCA_945872325.1 Candidatus Kuenenia stuttgartensis
TCGAAATCAATCCGTCGGATCGACCCGCTCTGTCGAGACTATCCGAAATCTTGGCAAGTGCGAATCAGCCTCAGGAAGCCGCTTTATATCAGAAGCTGAAGCGTGAAGCGGAAGTGCGGCGGTCGGATTATTCCAAGCTCTGTCGAAAATCATCGCCATTAAAGCCTGAGATTGCTGAATCCTTATCAGCCATGGCCAAACAGCTTGGAATGCTCTTGGATGCCTGGGCCTGGCAGATACTGGGGCAGGGCAAGGCTCTCCAATACTCCGAACAGCCTCCTAATGAATTGAAATTGTTAACAGACTGGGTCCCACTGAATTTAATAGAATCCTCGATGAAAAAATCAGAGATTGCAAAACTTACCCCAAAACCTCAATCAGCTCCGATTGCATTTGAAGATATTGCCGAAAAATCAGGCCTGGCCGCATTTGTTCATCAGAATGGTGGTTCCTCCACCAAGCTGATCCCTCCCCTGAGCACCGCGGGCGGAGTCGGATTGATCGATTATGACAACGACGGATTCCTAGACGTTTATGCTATCCAGTCCGGCCAATATCCACCCGATCCAGCCAACCCGCATGGTGGAGACAAATTATTCCGCAACCTTGGCAACGGTACTTTTACAGACGTGACATCCAAGTCAGGCCTCGATCAATTCGCCCGAGGATTTGGCCATGGAGTAGCTGTTGGGGATATTGACAACGACGGCTTCAGCGATATCTTCGTCACCCGATGGCGATCCTACGCGCTTTATCGCAACCTCGGAAACGGCAAGTTCGAAGATGTTACCAAAAAATACCGACTCGACGGAGAACGCGACTGGCCCACCTCAGCCGCATTTGCAGACCTTGACAACGATGGAGATATTGACCTTTACGTCTGTCATTACATGGAATGGGTCGAAGGCAAAGCCTATCCCTGCATTGATCCTCTAAAGCCCAACAGCTATGATTGCAGGCCCATTGATTTTCCTGCCCTGAACGATCATTTATTTCGCAATGACGGAAATGCCTTTACAGACATTAGTAAAGATTCGGGTATCACCGATGCCGATACGGCTGGTCAGGGCCGTGGCCTGGGTGTAGTTGCTGCGGATGTCAATAACGACGGTTTGGTCGATCTTTTTGTAGCGAACGATACCACAGCCAATTTTCTGTTTATCAATAAAGGTAAAATGAAATTTGAAGAATCCGCATATGCGTCAGGTGTTGCTGCCAACGCTCAGGGTGGATATCAGGCTGGAATGGGTACAGCGGCTTCCGACATCGATGGCGACGGCTTGATTGACCTTGCCGTGACAAATTTCTATAACGAATCCACTTCCATTTTTCAGAACCTCGGGAATGGTTTATTCGTCGATCGAACCGCCGCTTTCGGAGTCTCTGCCGCATCACGATTTTATCTGGGATTTGGGATCACCCTGAGCGACTTTAATAACGACTCAAAAACAGATCTCCTGACCGCCAATGGACACGTCACTGACGGCCGTCCGGCCATCCCCTGGCGCATGCCATTGCAACTCATGCAAGGGGAACTATTTTCAAATCCACAAAAAGAACTGGCAAAAGCGCAATCCAATCTGCTGGTAAAGGTCAATAAACTCATCGATGTTTCAAACCAGGCTGGAACTGTTTTTCAAAAAGATTTATTGGCACGTGGTCTTGTGGCTGGAGATCTGGACAATGATGGCCTGGTGGATGCGGTGGTACATTCTCAAAACGACCCGCTTTTGCATTTAAAAAATACCACAAAATCGAAGTCGCATTGGGTTTCATTCAAGCTGACAGGTGTAAAGTCGAATCGTGATGGTGTCGGAACGAAAGTGACAGTCCATTTTGGGAACAGTCAAAAAACGCAGTGGAGAATTGGTGGAGGCTCATTTCAATCTGCTCCTGATGGTCGCTTGCATTTTGGACTTGGCAGCGAATCAGACATCAAATGGGTGGAAGTTCTCTGGCCATCTGGGACTGTGGATCGTCTGGAGAATCTCAAGGCTGACCGCCAGATTGAAATCAAGGAGGGGCTTGGCCAGAAATAAACGAAAGATCCAAGATCAAAATTCGCGGTTTTTTTTATTCTTTTTGTTGCTTTTTGATTCGGCCCACTGTACAAGGGGTGATACGGAATGAGCAATGGAAGTCTCGACGGGAAGGAACCGGGCCGTATGTCAGCACATCAAACTCGTTTGCCGAGCATTAAAAGCAGGGACTGGTCGCGGGACGACTGCGGAGCAGATTGTCTGGCCCAGCTTTTAGGCCGATTAAAATCGGGCGATCAATCTGCGGCATCCGATATTCTGGATCGTTATGAGGCTCAGGTCAGGCTGGTGGTCAGGCGATGTCTGCCCCGGGTTCTGAGGTCCAGATTCGACTCTCAGGACATCATGCAAAGTGTCTGGAGGAGCTTTTTTCAAAGGATCAGTGGCGAGCCAGTTGAAGATCATCACGGGATTCCCGAAACCCCTGGCGATGCCGCTTTGGAGTTCAAAGACTCGTCGCAGTTGTTTGCATTTCTCAGTAAAATGGCTCGCAACAAGGTGATTGACCAATATCGCCGCGAGACCGCTCAAAAGACCGATATCCATCGGCTTCAGGCATTTCATGGAAATTCTGGATCAGACCTCGATCCAGCCGACGACACCGAATCCGCCGCCGATTTGCTTGAGGCAGCCGATGAACTCTCGCACTGGCGAAGTCTGGTGCCTCAGGATAGGCAGATTCTGATCGACCTAAAGGCTGACGGACACAGTAGTAAAGAGATTGGCGACAAGCTCGGTATTTCCGAACGGACCGTTCAACGTGTGCTGGAGGATTTGCGCATTCGCCTGGAAAGGCGCCGATTGGATCATGACACAGCCGCATCAGCCTGACCAATCCACGCTTTGGGACCGCGCTGAAGACGATTCAAATCGTCGTCGGGCCCGCGTTTTCGAGCGCGAATGGCATGAGTCGAATGGCTTGCATGGTGGCCGCCGACCACGCATTGAAGATTATTTGCCGGCGGATCCATCCGAAAAACTTCCTGCCCTACTGGCACTTGCCAGGGTGGATATGGCCTGTCGTCTTGATGCCGGTGAAGCGGCCCAGGTGGAAGATTATCTCGAACTGGTGCATCATTGCAGTGAGAATCCGCAATTTTTAGCAGGCCTTGCATTTGAAGAGTACATGCTCCGGATGGAGGCAGGCGAGAAGCCTCGACTGGCCGAATATGCAACCCGTTTTCCATCCGCATATGAGGCTCTGCGAGAGCTGGTTCTGATTCAGGAAGCCGTTGCTGGTGAAGCACTTGAAAACGAAGCTGAGGCGAATGCCCAGCGCATGGACGGCTTCCCGGTGGTCGGTCAGAATGTCGAAGGCTTCGAGTTGGTCGGTGAGCTTGGAGTAGGAAGTTACGCCAAGGTTTATCTGGCTCACGATGCTTCTCTGGCAGGTCGCGAGGTCGCTCTCAAGGTCACCCGCGGGCAGCACGACGAATGGCTCACGCTGGCCAAACTTCAACACACCCACATTGTGCCGATTTATTCGCACCAGAAAACGCAGGCTGGCATACATCATTTCGACTTGGTCTGCATGCCTTATTTCGGTCAAGTCACTTTAAATACTGTGATTGAACATCCGGACTGGGACCGTTGCCTGGATGGTCGAGATATGATCACGCTCATGGATTCGCTCCAGCCAGAGAATCTGGTGGACGAGGCCAGAGATTCATCCGCTCGCCGGTCTCTGGCCGAACTTTCGTTTCCCCAAGCGGTGGCCTGGTGGGGTGCTTGCCTTGCGGATGCACTTCGGCACGCCCACGAACGCCGGGTTCTGCACCGCGATATCAAACCAACAAATATTCTGATCACGCCTGATTGCGAGCCAATGCTTCTCGATTTCAATCTGGCAATGCAATCGCCCGTCTCGCTATTGGCTGACAAATCAAGCCTGAATCCAGCGCCCCTCAATGAGGAAGGAATCGGCGGAACTCTGGCCTATATGGCACCCGAGCATTTGGAAGCGATGATGACTGGCCAGACTCGTCTGGTTGACCAGCGTGCCGATATATACTCCTTGGGTGCCGTACTTTACGAGGCTCTAACACGTTCAGGGGTGGTCAAAAAGTCGGTCGTTTTGGCCGATAGTCGGGAAGAGTTGCTTCGTCAGAATCTGGAGCTCAGAAAGCTGCCGGCGAAATCCGTGCGGGATGTGGCGCCTGATGTGCCCGTTGTGCTGGATCGGGTGATCCGCAAATGCCTTGATCCTGAGCCTGCCAGGCGTTATTCGTCGGCCTCTCACTTAAGTGAAGATTTGCGGGCGATTGCTGCGGACATGCCAATTCGCCATGCTCAGGAGCCAGTGACCAGTCGAGTCGGACGTGGTCTGAGACGTAATCGAACCATTTTGGTTTCAGCCATCTCGGTCGCAGCGGTAATCCTTATGGGGCCTGGATATAGCATGTACCAGACCAATCAGCAGGATCGATGGAACCGGTTGACTCGCGAATCGCTTGAGGATTTAAAGACAGCGAACCTATCAAAAATACGTGAGGATTATGTCGGCGCCTTAAATAGTCAAAGGCGAGTTCTGGAACGACTTGCGAACGAAACGCAACTCAAGGAAATATTCGATCAGGCCGTTCGCGATATCAATCAGACTCGCGAAATGGAAGAAGCCCGCACGAATTCTGACAGATATATCAGCGAAATCGGCTGGCTGCGGTACCGCATCATTCACGCCACCCGATTTGGAGGTGAGCTGGATATTGATGATCTGGAAAGTGATGTCAATCGTCTGATTTTCCCAGTTCTCGAGCAATTTCGCCAGCCCACGGCTCACCTGAATTCCAGTGGGCCTAAAAATTGGGTGAATCAGCTCAACGACCAACGCCGCAAGCAATTAAAAGACTGGACAGATATTGTCCTGTTCGAAGCCGTCTGCGCCATGATCAAACCCAATCAGGACAGAGCCTTAAAGTATGGTTTGAGTATCTGTCTGGCCGTATCAAACCTGCGTGAATCAAGCCTCCCATGGATTATATTACGCGAACGCCTTGCAGCCGCGATTGAGCGAGGCGTTCCTCCACCGACAAACTGGACTGAGCCTCGTCAGGAGATGTCGCCTGTGGCATGCCTCCAGTTTTCCCGATTGTCACAGATTGACGGACGCCCGGATAAGGCTTCTCAGTGGCTTCGGCGTGCGATTGCAACCAATCCCTCCGACCCTTGGGGATACCATGAACTTGCATTATTGATGCAGTATCAAGGGCAGTTCCTGATCAGTCTTGACCGCTATGATATTGCCACCTCACTCGACTCAAAAAGCCCCTGGGCCAGGCTCGACCGAGCCCGTATGGCTCGCATTCAAGGTCAGTATGGCCAAGCGGAGGAAGACCTTAAAACACTTCGCCAGCAATTTCAAACCCTCCCGATTGGCAATCAGGTCAAGTCGCTTCTGGACCTTGAAACAGGCTTGGTAGAGCAGGGGATGGGACGCTATGAAAACTCTGAAAAATCATTGATCAGCCTGTTAAAAAACAGCGGCACAAATCAGTCGCTCAGGCTTTTGGCGGCTCAGGCCTGGAGCGAACAGCTGGTGGCTGAGGGACGCTGGACAGAGCTTCAGGATTTGCTGGATCAATTTGATCCAAGCCATAATCCTGAATCCACATGGTCGTTGATTCGGGCCCGGCTTCTGATCGGTCAGAATCGAGCCGATGCTGCGATTGTCGCATTGAATGATTTTCTAAAGTCGAATCCGGATGTCAACACAGCCCGTGCCATGCGTGCTCAGGCATATTTGAAAACCGGCAAACCATGGGATGCTCTTGAGGACGCCCAGAAAATTGTCCGCCATTCGAATATGCCTATGCATCGCCGACTCCTCGACCGTTGTCGGATCGCCGTGCTTGCGAAAACTCCTGAGACAGAAGACCGATGGTTTCAAACCTTGGTTGCATTAAGACTCGACGATCCAGAGGTGGTGCTTTTATGGCCCCAATTCAATCGTCAGGAGATTGAAAAGGTCATTGATCGGCTACACCAGCTCGCCGACGATCCACGGATGACAGATTCACACATCGGAAATCTCAAGAACCGCTGCCGGCTGAATGTGACAGTCCTCGAATCAGCCATTGGAAATGCAATGTGGCAGGATTCGCTCGACCAGAGCCTTGCAAACGATGATCTTTCGGTTTATTCCGTTCGGGCACAGGTTTTGGTCATGATTTATCAAAATCAATTTGAAAAAGCGCTGGAAAGACTTGAAGAGGGCTTGAAACTATCATTCGAAGACCCCTTGCTGGTCGACTTGCGTGGCCGTCTCTATCTGGCCAAGGGTGATCATGAAGCGGCTTTGAAGGATTTCGACAATATCCTGAGCAATCGCGAATTGCCTGAGGTTCGAGCCTGGCGTGCCAAAACCCTGGAACGGTTTGCACGTTGGAATGAGTCGCTGGCCGATTTTTCGAAAGCTCTCGATTACGACCCCTTTCAGCCTGACTGGCGCATGTCACGAGCACGGATCTGGCAAAGACTTGGCCGCAACGACCTGGCCCTTGCCGACTTGGAGCTGATTACATCGGTCTGTTCCGAAAACACATTTTTATCATCACGGCTAGCCCTTGCCAAAGCCTTTGTGGCATCAGCACCAACGACCAGACCAGAAAACTCATCAAAGATACTCGAACGCGCGGCCCGATCCGCATGGCCCGACCTTTTCACACGACCGAGAATCGAAGAATTGGATTTTAAAACCGACTCGAAACTCGAACGAGCTGGAACCTCAGGTAAATAATTGTTGCCCACAGTCGGGAGACGTTGCGTTTTCACTCGTTGTAAATTACAAAACTGACCTTGAGGCTTTGGGTGATCTGGTGTATTTCAATGGAATCAATTGAGTCGTGGTGGCTTTGAGAGCTGCTGAAGTTGGCCAAGGATGGATCACCCATGTCGAGATTTTCCAAGTCGTTCGCGAATACCATTCGCACAAAATCCAGGCCAGTTCTCCTCCAGATTTGCTTGATGATTGCATTCATTGCATCTTCCGGCTGTGCTCGAAACCATTATTACATCGAGCCAAATGGTCAGGTCACAAGCGTTGGCCACCAGCCATTCTGGGGTCCGACTCGTGGTAATCCAGCTGCTGTTCAAATGGCTGAAGTTCCCACAACCATTGCCGGTGGAAAAGTGGTTGCATCCGCCCCCACCGCAAATTCAGCCACAGTTGGGGTGGTAAATCCTGCGATCCCTGAAGCGATCGTTGTCCAGCAACCTGCCAATGCAGGGTCCGTCTCAGAGCCTGGCCTGGTCACATCAAGCGGCTCGGAAGACACGCCTGCCACTTCCGTGAGCGGTGGGGTGAAGAAAATTGCCAAATCCACTGGCGGCCCATCGATCGAATAATTGGATCCGTTGCCTCCTGAAACGCTCCAGAAGCGGAGTTCATTTCTCGAGGTAACCACATAAATATATCCGACTTACAGCTTTTTCAGCCGACCATCTGCGTCAGATCCTGCGACACCTGTTGATCATTCCAAACAGCTTGATTAATCCTGTCGTCACAAAAAGTCTCGAAACGGCTCAACTTCTTTAGTATATTGAGTGGAATGACTTTCGTCTCTCGATTCATCCCAGAATCGCCCACCAAGCTTGCTTGGTGATCCCTCATCGTCTAAAAGGAGGGGTCGCCAATCGACAATCTCATAATCAGGAGAATCAGGTCCATGTTTTCACCCGTTCGAGGCTCCATCAGAGCCTTGGCCATCATCTTCGCTTTGGCCTGTTCGGCCTCGGCCCAAAATCTTGAACTCAAAAAAGGCGATCATATTGCGATCGTTGGCAACACACTTGCCGACCGGATGCAACACGATGGCTGGCTTGAGACCCGTCTACAGGCTCGGTTCCCTGAATCCGATCTGGTGATCCGAAACCTCGGATTTTCTGGCGATGAACTCACCCTTCGTCTCCGTTCAGCCAATTTTGGTACACCCGATGCATGGCTGGAACGCGTCAAAGCCAACGTGATTTTCGCATTCTTTGGTTACAACGAATCCTACGCTGGCGAAGTCGGTTTGAAGAAGTTCAAGGCCGATCTGGCCTCTGAGATCAAGCACTGGCAGAGCAAGCAATACGATGGCAAATCTGCCCCTCGTGTTGTCATCTTCTCTCCCATTGCGTTTGAAAACACCAAGAATCCGAACCTTCCGGATGGCTCTGCACATAACCCCCGTCTGAAGATGTATTCCGATGCAATGAAAGAAGTTGCAACGGCAAACAATGCTCAGTACGTGGACCTGTTCAGCCCCACCAGCGAACTTTTCGCCCAAGCCGCCAAGCCGCTGACCATCAACGGCATCCACCCATCCACAGAAGGCAATCGCCAACTGGCTGAAGTGATCGAAAAAGGCCTCTTTGGTTCTGTCAAAGAATCCGGCTCTGACAAGCTTGAAAAGATTCGGACCGCGATTCTGGACAAGAATCACTTCTGGTACAACCGCTACCGAACCACTGATGGATACTCCATTTACGGTGGCCGTGCCGACCTCAAGTTCGTGAACGGACAGACCAACCGAGTGGTGATGGACCGCGAGATGGAAATTCTCGACGTCATGACCGCCAATCGCGACAAACGCGTCTGGGCTGTGGCTCAGGGTGGCGACATGAAGGTGGACGACTCCAACACGCCTGACTTTGTTCCCGTGATCACCAACAAGCCCGGCCCATTGCCCGGCGGTGCCCACCCCTACCTGAACGGCCAGGACGCCATCGCCAAGATGAAGGTGCCTGCCGACTTCCAGGTCAACCTGTTTGCCGATGAAACCATGTTCCCTGAAATGGCCAATCCTGTGCAAATGGCGTTCGACACCAAAGGACGACTCTTCGTCGCCGTCTGGCCGAGCTATCCGCACTGGAAGCCCAAGGATGAGATGAATGACAAACTCATTATCCTGGAAGATACAAACAACGACGGCAAGGCTGACAAGATCAAGACCTTCGCTGACAAACTCCATAACCCCACAGGCTTTGAGTTCTGGAACGGTGGAGTCCTGATCGCTCAGGCTCCGGACCTGATCTTCCTCAAAGACACCGATGGCGACGACGTGGCTGATGTCCGCCAACGCGTTTTCTCAGGTGTGGATACGGCCGATACGCACCACTCGATCAACAGCTTTGTGATCGATCCAGGTGGATCGCTTTACATGCAGGAAGGCACGTTCCACCACAGTCAGGTGGAATCCCCATGGGCCGCCCCTGAGCGTACGGCCAACGGCGCTGTCTTCCGATTCGAGCCCCGCACATTTAAGTTTGAAGCCTATACAAGCTATGGCTTTGCAAACCCTCACGGCCACGTTGTGGACGCCTGGGGACAAGACTTCGTGACCGACGGCACAGGCGCTCAGACCTACTGGGGCACCGGCTTCAGCGGATCGCTCGACTTTCCCCGCAAGCACCCACGCATGCAACAGGTTTACCAGCAGCGCACCCGTCCGTGTGCCGCTACGGAAATCCTTTCCAGCAAGCACTTTCCTGACGAGTTCCAAGGCAATCTGCTGGTCGAAAACGTGATCGGTGTGCTCGGTATCCTTCGATACAAATTCCAGGACGCCGGATCCGGCTTCAGCGCTGTGGAACAAGAGCCACTGCTGCTTTCGGACGATCCGAACTTCCGCCCTGTCGACCTCGAAGTCGCTCCTGATGGTTCCGTCTATTTTGTCGACTGGCACAACACCATCATCGGCCACATGCAGCACAACCTTCGCGACCCGAACCGCGACCACTCACACGGCCGCGTTTATCGGATCACCCACAAAAACCGTCCTCTGGTTCAGCCTGAGAAAATTGCCGGCCAACCGGTCGAAAAACTTCTCGATCTGCTCAAGAGCACCGACGACCGCGTTCGGTATCGCACCCGAACCGAGCTTGGGAGCCGCGACGTGAAGGAAGTTGCCGCCTCTGTTCCGACCTGGCTTGCCAATCTCAACAAAACCGATCCAGCCTATGAGCACCACGTTCTGGAAGGTCTGTGGCTGCATCAAAACCTGAATATTGTGAACGAAAAGCTTCTGAGCGAAGTGCTTAAGAGCAAAGATGCCCGTGCCCGTGCCGCCGCCACCCGCGTGCTGGTCCTCTGGCACGACCGTGTCAAAGAGCCTTTGACACACCTGCAAAAGCTGGTGAACGACGAACATCCACGCGTACGCCTGGAAGCAGTTCGTGGCCTCGCCTTCTTCCGCGGTGCCGATGCCGCCAAGGCTCAGGAAATCGCCCTCGAATCGCTGGCACACCCACAAGACCCTTATCTTGAGTATGTGTTCAACGAAACGAACAAAACGCTTGAAGCACGAATTGCCGCTCCAAAAGCTGCGAGCCGTTGATTTCTGTTTACAAGTTGACTGGCATTTGTCAGACAGGCCCGGAGAAATTCTCCGGGCTTTTTTTGTGGCTCCGCTACAATTCAAATGCATCGCATGTCTTATCGTTCGAACTCGTTTGATATGTGTATGCTATACGGTCAGCCTGAATTAGGTTAATATAAGAATCTGGATTGAGACTGTTTGGATCCCTGTAATTTCACGACCCAGCCACGATCGAACTCGGGGCCGATGGACCGAAATGAGCCATAACCCGACGCCTGCAAATTCCGACGCTTTGGTAACAAATCAGGAACCGGCTGTTAAAGTCTGGTTTGAAGGCGGCTCGTTACTTGTTGAAGGCATCGAAGGGCACCCCGACTGGCTGCCCGACTTCCTTCAGCCTGACCCGCGTCGCGAAGGCTATTGGGTCTGTCCCGGCATTGCTTACAGAGCCCTGATCGAGCGCCTGATTACCGAAAAAATTAAATATCAGGACAAAGCCCGCGATTATTCCCGCACCGTCTGGACTCTCGAAACAGGCCGATCTTCATATCCTCACCAAACCGAAGGCTTGGAGGCCTGGTGGGCAGCCGGTGGACGTGGGGTGGTCGTTCTCCCAACAGGTACAGGCAAAACGCACGTGGCCGAATTGGCCATCCATCGCGCCCAGAGGCCTTCTTTGGTGGTCACTCCCACCATTGACCTGATGCAGCAGTGGGCCCGCGACCTGGCCAGTCACTTTCAGACAGAAGTCGGAATGCTTGGTGGAGGCTCTTACGACATCAAGCCCATCACCATTACGACATATGATTCTGCGTACATGAATGTGGAAAAGCTCGGGAATCGGTTTGGATTGCTGGTCTTCGACGAGTGCCACCACCTGCCCGGGCAGACGTATTCACTCTCAGCCTTAGGTTCAATTGCGCCTTACAGACTCGGCCTGACAGCCACCCCTGAGCGTTCTGACAACGCTCACGAACAACTCGACCATCTGATCGGCCCGATCATGTATCGTCGGGAAATTACTCAGTTGAAGGGTGAATTTCTAGCCCAGTACGAAGTTCAGACCCTCTATGTTCAGCTTGGCGATGACGAGCGATTTGCATATGAAACCAATCGCGAAATGTATCGTTCATTTCTCCTGGAAAATCGTATCGACCTTCGTCAAAATGGAGCCTGGGGCCAGTTTTTAGCCACGGCGGCACGATCACCACGTGGACGAATGGCATTCAAGGCGTTTCGGGATCACCGCACCATCGCCTTGGCAGCCCCTGCAAAACTCAGAGTTCTGGAAGGAATTCTCGACCGGCATGTGGGCGATCGTGTGATTATATTTACCCATGATAATGCAACAGTTTATCGCATCTCGCGAGATTTCTTTGTACCAGTCATCACGCACGCCACCAAGGCAAAAGAGCGAAAAACGGTACTTGAGCGATTTTCGTCCGGCGAATATACCATCGTCGCAACTTCGCGGGTCTTAAATGAAGGTGTGGACGTGCCTGAAGCCAACGTGGCCGTGGTTCTTTCAGGAACAGCCACCGTTCGCGAGCACGTCCAGAGACTGGGCCGGATTTTGCGGAAAAAAGGCAATAAACAAGCCATTCTTTATGAAATTATCACGCTTGGAACCATGGAAGAAACGGCCTCATCACGCCGTCGCCAGCATTCAGCCTATGCAGGCCCATCATCCTCAGGCGGGTTCGGTAAACCATGATGATTAATGATACCGAAACACAATTGGAATTGACGGATATGCTTCGTAAGCCGAGGTTTCGCCCATGCTGACAGGTAATCTGGTGCGAACCCGGCTGAATAAATTCAAGATCATGCCCTTGTATCTGCATCGGGAGAGTCAGGAATGGCTTGAAGTGGCGGAAAGCCTTTTAGAAATCTTTCGCGAAGGTGAAGGCATGACACGCGGCGAGATCGACGCCGCTGCCGCTGACCTTTTCGGCTCAGGACA
>CAMBZY010000043.1 GCA_945872325.1 Candidatus Kuenenia stuttgartensis
ACAGCTTCGCTGGCGGCTTGCCCGATTTTTCCAAGTTCGTCGCGAGAAGATGTGGTCTGACGAGGTGTCAAGTCTTTTTGAGCAAGGCGTTGGAGACTGTCCACACAGCTTTTCACTGGAGATGTGATCGAACGCACCACCATCAAAACCAGCAGCATCGCGCCGCCCACAGTGCCTATTGTCAGGCCAATGGTGAGCCAACGTGATAAGTGACGGTCGGCCAGTCGAGTTTTCAGCATCTCGTCAATCGCTTCATGAAGGTTCCCCAGAAGCGCTAAATTGGCGGATCGTGAGATGCGGAGGGTTGTCATGCAGGTTTCGGCTGGAATCGCACCTTTGGCATCGGCTCTGGAGGCTTCAGCAATAGTGTCAAGCATCTTTGTGGAGGCTGCAATATAATCTTTTAAAGACTTTGAAACCTGGTCCTGAAGTATGTTCGATGTTCCATAAACACCAGCATCTTCGACAATCGACTTTCTCAGGCTGACCACAGCTGGCTCGTACAGGCACTCTTTAATGATCGAAGATTCCACAGCGATTCGCTGACGCACAACCACCAGCTTTTCAGGGGCCGTTTCAGAGCCCGATGTTTCAAGAATGTTCAGCAGGCGATCCGTTCGCCATTGCGAATCAGGCAGGAATGAGGTCGAGGCCACAATCGAATAATAGCTGTCCAGATCAGGGTCGAGAACCAGGTTGGAAGTGTCGCCCGCATGGCTGATCATGACTCTGACCAGATCAATGGCGCGGCTGTGCGACTGGTTGATATCTTCCACAGCTCGAGATCCCTCGCGGCGCAGCTCACTGATGCTCCGGGCCAGATTTTCCACAGAAGCCTGACGCCTCTGACGCTGGGCCAATCCTTCTTCAGTGAAATAAAGTGCTTTACCATGGAGCCGGTTCTGTTCTTCAAGGCGGGCGAGTTGTTCGTCAAGATCGTTTGAAAGGCCACTCAACTGGCTCTCAAGTCCTTTTTGGCCCTGACTTTTTCTGACCAGCAGTTCCCGGTGTTCGGAAATCGTTTCCATCAGTTCGTTGAGTGGTCGAATGAACTGGTTGCCTTTGACTTCTGAATCTGTAAATTCAATCGACTTATTGATCTCATAAACAGCCCTCACCAGCAGGACCGTTGTTGGAAGCATGAAAATCAGACAGATCAGAATCAGCTTGTTGACCAGCTTTAGATTATCAAGGAATCGCATGATGGGTGGCTCGGCTCACGGTGATGAAGGATGCTCTGGAATGGGTGATTTTATTTGGAGTGCCGGATAAGGCTCAGTCGGGATCTTCAGAGACCAGGCTTACAGAGCTTCCATGCTGCCTGACGAAATCCAGAATCGACTCCGGTTCAAGCACAAGTAGAAGCTGTTTGGGTAGTTTGTAAGCCCCTTTGATGAACTCACGGCCACGGCCCTGAAGTGTTTCAGGAGGTTGTTCAAATGCATCGGATTGGACTTGAACAATGTCTCTGATTCCATCCACCACAAGGCTGGCTGCACCCTCATCACTGCGGATCACCACCAGCATGGTTTCATGATTTCTGGGTCTTGGATCAAGTCCGAGACAATAGGCCAGATCAATGGCCAGAACGATTTGTCCACGAAGGTTGATCAGCCCATGAACGACAGGAGAAGCGAGTGGGACATGGGTCATCGACTGATTTCTGAGGACTTCCTGGACTCGTTTGACATCAAGGCCCAGCAGCAGATTGTCGAGTGCGAAGGTACAGAGCTGTGTTGTTCCATGGATTGTCGATTTCATGAATTCGCCCCTCTCAATAAGCCGGAACTTTGGTCGCGAAATTGTTCGTCAGCCACTTGGAGCACCTTTTCAATGTCGAGGATGTCCGTCAAATGACCTCCGACAATCGCGGAGCATTCCGAGCCAGCAAGTCGTGGCTTGCCAGTGGCTTTGATACGCTCGCGAATGATATCTACGACACCATCAAAAACGAGCCCGACAGGTTGTTTTTCCTCACGACAGACAACCACATGAATTGATGGTGAGGTGTTGTCCGTATCCAGGCCCGGATCCAAAATGGTCGGTGCGAAGTGACCTGAACCGAGTTTGCTCAAGAGTTGGACAGGATCGACCAGATGGAGGATGGTGCCTCGGTAATTTGCGAGCCCAAACCCATTGCGATACTCGACTTCACTCGATTGAATGGCCTCAATCCGCCGCACCTGTTCCAGAGGGATCGCATGACGGCTCCCGTCTGTGGCTCGCATGACCAGCAGACTTTGACGTTGTTCATCCTGCTCCATATCGGCAATCGCTTCGGCGAGTCGAATTCTGGGCCTTGAATCATCAATCGACTCGGAATCACTCTGACGAATTTTGTCTGTCAGAACATTGGTCAACCGTGCCAGCCCGAATACATCGAGAATCAAGGCCACTCGCCCATCTCCCATAATGGTGGCACCGGCCAGCGGCTCAATTCCTCGTAAGGCTTTGGCCAGCGGGCGGACTACGATCTCCTGAGGATCAACAATCTTGTCCACCACCAGCCCGAAAAGGGTTCTGTCAGCCTGGAGAACGACAATATTGATAATACTGTTTTCATGAGGCGTATCAATTTGACAGGTGGCCCCTTGCTCTAACCCGAGGGCTCTGTTTAGGTTCACCATCGGGAGCAGTTTGCCACGATATCTGTAGACATTCACACCGTGCAAAAGTTCGATTTGGGAGCCTGCGGCAACGCCTTCAAGTCGAATAATTTCCACCAGATTGACTTGCGGAATCGCGTATCGTTCTTCTTCAGCGACAATAATCAGAGCCTTGAGAATGGCCAGAGTGAGTGGGATTCGGAGCTTCATGGTCGAGCCATGTCCGAGGTCGCTCATGACATCCACCGACCCACCAATCGACTCAATCGAACTCTTCACCACGTCCATACCCACGCCCCGGCCGGAGATCATGGAGAGTGTCTCGGCTGTTGAGAAACCTGGCCTGAAGATCAGTCCCACGGCCTCACGGTCAGTCATACGGCTGGCTTGATCTGCTCGTAAAATACCTCGTTCAATGGCTTTGCGTTTGACACGTTCAGGATCGATTCCCTGGCCATCGTCTGCCAGTTCAATATTTACCTGGCCGCCTTCATGCCAGGCACGCATGATCAGCACGCCTTCTTCAGGCTTGCCGAGTTCAAGCCGCCGTTCAGGCATTTCCACTCCATGGTCCACGGAATTGCGAACCATGTGGGTGATGGGGTCTTTGATGGCCTCCAGAACAGTCTTATCCAGTTCTGTGGCTTCACCTTCCATTACAATTCGAACTTTTTTGCCAGTCAGTTGGCACAGGTCACGAACCACTCTGGGGACACTGTTCCAGACATTTCGAATGGGCTGCATCCGAGTCTTCATCATGCCTTCCTGAAGGTCGGTCGTGATGGAGTCGAGCCTTTGAGTGGCATTCTGAAGTGCAGGAGCTTCCCTGTTTGACGTGCTGGCACACTGAATGATCTGGTTGCGTGCCAGTACCAGTTCTCCGACCAGTGTCATGAGCCGGTCAAGGAGCCCAACGTCCACACGGATTGTGGAATCGGCTGGGGCAGCCATCATTGGAGCAGGGCGGGCAGCGGATTTCTGGACTTCGTCGGCGGGCTTGAGATTTGGTTGGACTGGCGATTCATCAACGATTGACGGTTCGGGAGTCACTTGGGATTGTGCGACAGGCGAATCCGGGACAAGGTCTGGCTTTTCCAGAACTTCCGTTTGAGGAATCGATTCCACGACGGGAACGTCTACATTCGGAATCGATGGAGCCGCACTTTCAGGGCTCATCACACCCGTCTTACCGATCTCGAGCAAATGGATTTTGGTGATCAGGCTGGTGAATTCATCGTCACCATCTTTGCCAGTGGAGCCGATGGCTTCAAGCATGACTCGGGTGGCATCGGTGACGGCCAGCATGCCCGTAATAATTTCGGGGGTGACCTGTAAATGGCCATCGCGAAGTTTGCTTAAAAGGCTTTCGCCAGCGTGGCTGACTCCACCGAGTTTTGGGAAACCCAAAAACTGGGCACAGCCTTTGATCGAGTGAAAGTTGCGAAAGATTCGCCCCAGCACATCGCGGCTCGTGATATCACGTTCCAGCGCAAGCAGATCCTGATCGATCTGTTCGACGTATTCACGAGTTTCAACCAGGAATTCCTGGACGAAATTATCCATGTTTGCAAGCAACCCCGGGTGCTGATTCAAGCTGCGTTCTGGGAATGGATCGAGAACAAGTTTTCGATACCGATCGACACTCCTATTTCAGAATATATCCCTTGAATCCATGACCTCGGTTTTTAAGTATGGCGAATTTGCGATGTTTGTACGGATTATTTCGAGCGATAGGATTGTGCTGAATCGAGAGTCAGGCTAGTACCCACTCAATCGGGGCTGGCAAAGTAGGGTGGGATGAATCGGTGGGATGAATCCCACCCGCTTCCAGGGCGAATCATCAATTATCGAGACAAACCCGTTTTGTAATTATGATATAAACTATGGCTCATGCAGGATTTCGGGGTGGTCCTAAAACCAGATCACAGTCAAATCACCTTGGAATCCGGTATAAGCCTTTCGAAATGCGCATAAAAAAAGCCACCATGTCAACCATGGTGGCTTTAATCGTTCTAAAAACAAGATCAGCCTTGTGGCGTGCTCTTGGCAGGAACGCTAGGAGCAACCTTTGAAGGAGCAGCGGCTTGAGCAGCAGGAGCAACCTTTGAAGGAGCAGCGGCTTGAGCAGCAGGAGCGACCTTAGAAGGAGCAGCGGCTTGTGGAGCAGGAGCAACCTTTGAAGGAGCAGCAGCTTGTGGAGCAGGAGCAACCTTTGAAGGAGCAGCAGCTTGAGCGGCTGGAACAACCTTAGAAGGAGCTTGAGCAGCTGGTGTCACTTTGGCAGGAGCAGCGGCTTGGGCGGCTGGTGTCACTTTGGCAGGAGCAACAGCGGCTTGAGCGACTGGGGCAACCTTGGCAGGAGCAACAGCTTGTGGTGTTGATTTGGTTTGGGCATTGACAGCTGAGCCAGTCATTACGACCAGGGCTGCCGCGACAGCGAACTTACGCATCTCGGTCTCTCCTAAGAGTATCAGTACGGAATGGGAATCTGCTTCCAACGAACGACCAGTGTCTAAGCTCGCTGAACCATACCCCATCTTCCATAGAGGTCAAGCATGAATCTTGGCAATGCTCAAAATCACAACTTTGAGCATTAGCACCACTAATCGGACCATGACACATGTCCGGTCGCTCTAATCTACACGGTAGAAGCGACCTGGTCAAATCCCGCAGTCGGAAAAATCCACTGATTCTTCCTAGACCGCGAGCACTATCTGTTTTATCGGGTTTTACCCTCTCAGCGGTAGTACCTTCTCAGGAAAATTGCCAGGATTACGTTGGTGAGTCGGTCGATTAAGACGATTGTGCTGATTATTGTGGTGTTTGGCAGCTTTAGCAAACGCTCCAGCCCATAAAAGCCAGCGAGTTGAATTTTCCGTTCAACCTAATCCTTGATGAACAGGCTAAGAATAAGTTGCGTATTCTAGGGGTTACGGGTAGATACCAAAGGATCAGGCCGGAAAAAACTCCCTATCTTTTAAAACCAACCGGGGCTATCGCCAAGACTGGCTAGACAACAGCCGCAGGGGGCTTGTCCACGGTTCGCTCCTGGAACGATCAGTGACGACCTCCACGATCGCCTGGCAAGTAGGATCCCCAGCCTAATTTTTCGGCCAGATTCCGATAAAAGTCGCTTTGTCTGGCTCGAACCACAGGTAAAGAAGGCGAGCCTTGGACAATCTCTACGATGTCCGACGGATAAATTGGCAGGTCTTCCTGACCGTCCACCACCAGCAGGGTCGGCATGTTTGGGCCAACAATCGAAAGCCTGTAAGTCTTGCGTGCGTCATCCACAAGTGGCCGCTGTGTCAGTGTATGGGGCGCAATCGGTGTGATCACCACCATCCGTGCCTCGGGGCAAAGAATCGGGCCACCGGCTGAAAGATTGTGAGCGGTTGAGCCAGCAGCCGTTGCTACGATCAGTCCATCTGCGCGGTATCGTGCTGCAGGTTTGTCGTCAATAAAGAGGTCGATGTCGATCAGCCGAAACGGGGGACTGGCTCGAAAAACGACGTCGTTCAAAGCCCTCAGGCTGATATCAGGCTTGTTTTGACTGGCCCTGTATACCAGACACTCGAGCGTCATCAATTCATCAACATGAAACGCTCTGTCAGCAAGATCTTCCAAAACGCCCCTGATTGATTCAGGATTCACTTCCGTAAGAAATCCCAATCGGCCCAGATTTACACCAAGAATTGGCAAGGGCTTATGGCCCATGCGGCGGGCCACGCGCAGAACAGTTCCGTCACCGCCCAGAACAATCGCCACATCGGCGGTCAATCCTTCGAGGCTTGATTCCGCTGAGAAATCTTCATAAACCAGCGTAAGTTCTGGCATACCAGCCAGAAGCCGTCGCAGTTGAGCCGCAACTTCATGCACACTTTCACGACCACCATGCCCCAGCAAGGCGATTCGCAAGGGCGCATCAGGCTGAATATGAAGGCTCATTTTCGAACAATTCCCGCATGGATGCGTCTGAAGTTATCGCGAAGGCTGAACGGCAGCTACCTGGCCGTTTGCCGATTCGTGATATTCGGAAGTGTTGAATTCTAAGCCGGCAAGGCGTGCCAGACTGAGGGCTGACCGATAGATACCGGCCTCATCAAGCCCGACCTCAGCCAACTGTTCGTCACGTTCTGCATGAAGGATATATTTGTCAGGCAATCCCAGGCGTCGAACATGTGATGTGGAAATTCCCGCATCGTTCGCAGATTCCAGAACAGCCGACCCGAAGCCGCCCATCAGGCAGCCTTCCTCAATGGTCAGAACGAATCCGGATTCTTCGATGGCCTTGTTGATGGTTGCGCTGTCCAGAGGCTTGATAAACCGGGCGTTGACCACACCCACCCTCAGGCCATGATCGTCGCGCAGACGCTTGGCCACGCGGGTGGCTGATCCCAGGAATGCTCCACAGACAATCAGCATGCCGTCTGTTTCCCAGTCAAGAACTTCGGCCTGACCGGTTTCAATCGGCTGAAACTCGCGCTGGATTGTCTCAACATTGGTCTTGGGGTAACGTATCGATGTCGGTGAATCAAGCGCCAAAGCATATTCCAGCATTGGCTTTACGTCCATTTCGTCGCCAGGTGCCATGACCACCATATTAGGCAGCATACGCATGTAAGCGATATCGTAAGTGCCGTGGTGGGTTGGCCCATCGGCACCAACCACTCCAGCACGGTCGAGCGTGAACAGGACTGGCAGATTCTGGAGCGAAACTTCCTGGAAAATATTATCGAACCCGCGCTGCAGGAAGGTGCTGTAGATATCGACGACAGGCCTGGCACCGGCCTTGGCCATCCCGCCCGCGAACGCTACGGCATGACTTTCGCAAATTCCGGTATCGAAGAAACGCTCAGGATAGGCGTCGCGAATTTTCTGGAGTTTGTTGCCTTCGCACATCGCCGCGGTGATGATCGAAACCTTTGGATTAACGGCCATGATCTCCAACAGGGATGCACTGACTGTGTCAGTATAAGCCTTGCTTGAGGATGACTTTAAGTGGACAACACCACATTCGTCGTCGGTCTTGAACGGCGATGGGGCGTGGAATTTTACTGGATCAGCAGCAGCCGGTTCAAATCCGTGCCCTTTTTCGGTCAGGACGTGAAGCAGAACGGGTCCGTTGAGGAGCTTGACCTTTTCGATGTAGTGGCGAAGCGTTTTGAGGTCGTGACCGTCGATCGGGCCTAGATAAGTAAAGCCCATCTCTTCAAACAACATGCCGGAGCCAAGAATTCCGCCCTTGATGGCATCCTTGAAATGTCGGGCCCAACTGGCGGCTTCATCCCCGACCAACGGGATATTTGGGATGAAGTTTCGCAGGCGCTTGTTGATATCGTTGTAGGCCGATGTCATACGAACTCTGTCGAGATATTGGGCGAGGCCGCCCACTCTTGGACAGATCGACATCTTGTTGTCGTTTAAGACCAGCAGAAATTTCTTGTTCAAACCAGCTGCATTGTTCATCGCCTCGTAGACCATTCCACAGGGCAGGGCACCATCGCCGACAATCGCCACACTGTAGCGGTCCGGTTCGCCCATCACATCGTCGCCTGCCTTGAGGCCGAGCGCTGTGGAGGCAGCTGCACCGGCATGGCCGGTCATGAAGAGGTCGAATTCGCTTTCGGCAGGGTTCGGGTAGCCCATCAGGCCGCCCTTGGTCCGAATCGAGGGCAGTTCAGCGGCTCTGCCTGTGATCAGTTTATGGGGATAAATCTGGTGACCTGTGTCCCAGATGATCCGATCTTTGCGGAAGTCGAAAGCGATGTGAAGGGCGAGACACAGCTCAACCACACCCAGATTGCTGGCAAAGTGGGCCGGACGGCTGCCAACGACACGAATCAGCTCGGCACGCATTTCAGCGGCCAGCTGCTCGAGTTCCTTCTCGGAAAGGGCCTTCAGATCCGAAGGTCCAGCGATTCGCGGCAAGATGGCGTTGGCCATGCTCAATGATCCCTTTCGACGATTTGGTGAGCTAAAGCGCGGAGACGATCCGCACGCTCATCAAAGATATTCAAGGCAGAGATGGCCGAATCGGCTAGTGTACGGGCGTGAGCCCGACTCGATTCCACGCCAATCAGGCCGGGGTAAGTCCACTTACCCAGCCCTGAATCTTTCCCGACACGCTTGCCCATTTTGGCTTCATCACCTGTGGCGTCCAATAGGTCGTCGACCACCTGAAAGGCGAGTCCGACAGACCAACCGTAACGCTCCAGCGCATCCTTCTGCTCATCCGAAGCTTTCGCAACGGTCGCACCTAACCTCAACGCAGCACACAATAAAGCGCCGGTTTTGCGGCGATGTATGGCTTCCAGTTCTTCCAGATTCGAATCGGTCCGATCCTCAGCCGCAAGGTCTGCCATCTGACCCGCCACCATGCCGCATGGGCCAGCTGCATCGGCGAGAATCTGGACACATTCGCCGACTACGTCCAGAGGTTTCTGCTCACGAGCCACCACCTCAAACGCCAGAGTCAGTAGCCCATCACCGGCCAGAATCGCGGTAGCCTCGTCGTAAGCCTTGTGGCAGGTGGGCATTCCGCGCCGAAGATCGTCGTCGTCCATCGCCGGCAGGTCATCGTGGATTAACGAATAGGTGTGGATCATCTCAAGGGCCACGGCTACGGGCATGGCTTGATCGCCTGATACTCCGCAGGCTTCAGCGGACCAAATCGCCAGAATGGGCCTGAGCCGCTTCCCACCAGCCATCAGGCTGTAACGCATGGCTTGTGCGAGTCGGTTCGGGCATCGGCCGTTGTCCATCGGGCTATCGGCGATGGAGTATCGCTCCAAGCCTTTTTCAACAAGGACTTTAGCTCGCTTCAGTTCGTCACTGAGGTCGACCATGACCTCTACTCCATGTCTTGCTGTTGGGTCGTGCATCGCCGATGGATGATGGTTCATTCGAACGACGCCTTGATTAGGATCATAAGCTGCTGAGTGACGATGTGCATCAATCTTTATATGTGCAGGAACTACGGCTGTTGGCATCATTCTGGCAAGACTTCACCCAAATGTCCACGCCAAGCTGCGTTATCTATCCGCAATCAGTCGCTAGCTCTTGCCAGGCTTGCCCTGATTGCCAAAGTGCGGCACCTGATGGGCACAGATTGAGGATTCGTGGTGTCAGAAAAAGTCCTCTTTTGACGCCCGTTTCTTGGCTTGAGGCTTCATGGCCTCAGGTGTATCCACATCTAGTTGAAGGGGCTGGGTCTGGATCGTTCCGTCCGCTTCAATTGCGTTGAGTTTTTCGACTTTCGCCTGGGCTTGCCCCAAAATGGTTCGGCACTTCTGGACCAGCCCAATCCCATTTTGATAGGAAGCGAGCGATTCATCCAAGCTCAGCCGGCCAGACTCGAGAGCCGCCACGCAATCGCCCAATGCCTTATACTGAGCCTCGAAATTCAGCTCTTTGCTCTCTTCAGCAGCCATTGGTGATTAATCCCTGAGGTGATCTGGCTTATTCCATTCCTTCGAATCCCATGGCCTTTTATACACATTACATGAAATTTTCGCGATAGTGTGCTTGCTATGTTCGCTGCTTTTCAACGATTCTGAAGCGTTGATTTTTAGACAAAGAATCAGAACTCTCGCAAGCCATTCAACATTCATGTAGGATAAGTTCAATACCTGCCCATGCTTGCTTCCAAGCTGCATATACTGATCTGATCCAACCGGGCATTGCCTGCCTGATATTTACTGAACAGGAGTGTCGCACCATGCCTCATAAAAAATTGTTTCATGCCAAGTCTATTGGATTTGGATCGATCCTGGTCTTATGCATGGCAGTGCTCACATCCCCGTTTTCTACCGCAGCCGAGCCGGCTCGCTGGACAACTTCCCGGATGGCTGGAAGTCCCGAACCACCGTTGCCCTATCGGATTAAACCCGCTTATCCAAAACTTGTATTTGATCGCCCTGTACTGATCGAACCCGTGCCTGGTACGAAGCTTCTGATGGTAGGCGAGGTGGCCGGGAAACTTGTTACGTTCGAAGATCGCGACAATGCGACCGAAAAAACGGTTGTCGGCGACATAAAAACAAAACACGCCGATACATCTGCACTTTATGGGCTTGCCTTTCACCCGAAGTTCACAGCCAATCGTAAGGTCTATATCTGCTATGTTGTCGGGGGAGAGCTGCCGGAAGGCACGCGTCTGTCTGAATTTATGATGACTGATTCCACACCTCCACGACTCCGGCTTGAGACCGAACGACCACTCCTGTCCTGGAAAGGTGGCGGCCATAACGGCGGAGCTTTGGCATTTGGCCCGGATGGCAAACTTTATATTTCTACAGGCGATGCCGGCCCCGCCAGCCCGCCCGACCCAGCCCGAACCGGTCAGGATGTGACAGACCTGCTTTCAAGCATTCTCCGGATTGATATCGATCAAACCTCTGCAAAACTGCCTTATGTGATCCCTCAGGATAATCCGTTCGTTGGCCTGCCCAACGTTCGGCCCGAGATTTGGGCCTACGGGTTCCGAAACCCCTGGAAAATCACGTTCGACTCCAAATCAGGCGACCTTTGGGTAGGCGACGTTGGTTGGGAGCTCTGGGAACTGGTTCAGCGAGTGGAACGAGGGGGTAACTACGGGTGGTCGGCCATGGAAGGGCGCCAACCAGTCCACAAAAGCATAGCAACCGGCCCTTCACCGGTTCGCCCACCAACGATTGACCACCCGCACAGTGAAGCAGCTTCGATCACGGGTGGCTATGTCTATCATGGCAAAGAACTTCCAAAATTAAATGGTCATTATGTTTATGGCGATTATCAATCGGGATTTGTCTGGGCGGCCAAGTGGGACGGCGTCAAAGTGGCCAAGCTCGAAAAAGTTGCAGAATCGGGCCTGAGGCTCGTCAGTTTCGGGCTCGACCATTCCGGTGAACTCCTGATGGTAGAGCACGATCGCACCAACCAGCTCTACAGACTTGAGGCCAATCCGGTTGCTGTGACTCAAATCGCGACTCAAAACTTTCCCGTAAAACTCAGTGATACAGGTCTTTTTGCGGACTTGGCTGGAATGGTTCCGCAAGCGGGTGTGATGCCATACGAGGTCAATGCGCCAGCCTGGATGGATGGAGCAAAGTCCATTCAGCATATGGCGATACCTCCCAAAGGACGTCTCGAAATCGATCCAACGGGTGGTCAGTGGAGATTGCCTGATGGATCAGTTCTAGCCAAGACGGTCACCCTGAAAGTTCCCGGCTCGGAAAAGCCCCGCCGGATGGAGACCCAGATCCTTTTGCGCCAGGAAGGTGCCTGGTCAGCCTATTCCTACCTCTGGAACGATCAGCAAACAGATGCCACTCTGGTACCTGCCGAGGGGGCATCGGTGATGGTGGATCTGGAGGATCAGGAAAACGGTGGGACGAAATATCGTTCACGCTACCGGGTTTCCTCGCGGGCCGAATGCGTTTTGTGCCATAACCCGTGGGCTGAGGCCAAAACGACAGTCTATGGGCGTCAATCGGCCTCTCCACTGGGTCTGAACAAGTCTCAGCTAGATCATCCAAAACCTGAACGACACAAGGCTTATCAGGAACTTGCCAACTGGGCCACAGGTACAGCGACAGAAGTTCCGAAAGCGGATCCAGCGCGTACTCTTTAC
>CAMBZY010000044.1 GCA_945872325.1 Candidatus Kuenenia stuttgartensis
CGCCACTAGTTAACTTTATCTTATCACTTAGTCAAAAGTCAACAGTTATGACGATTTTGATTGTCGGATAGACATGTCAGGCTGTTTGTATCAATTAAAGGGGCTGATTGCCAAACGAATCCACCATTTACCTTGGACTTTAACGCGGAATTTCTCCTGATAGTCGTGCCTTATGGCAATATCAAAACGCACGGAATCAAAGCTTCCTGAAAGAATTAGATTAAACCCCGTAGAATCTGATTAACCCATGTAAATCCATATCAGACCTGCCACGACCATAGCAATCATGATAAGAACCAAGACTATAATCACTCTCGCAAGCCGACTCCGCTTGCGATTCTCAGACAGAGTTTCTGGAGTCCATGAAATGGAATCCTGCTGGGTGAGCAGGTGCTTTACAAATTCATGAATAAATACCCAAGGGCCGACTTCCGTATTTTCAAGGCCGGTCATAAACAGACCTGCAAAGCGAGGATTCCCCGTACTTTTTTGCATTTGTATCTGACCAATCCTGGTACAAAAATATTCAAGGCGTTTCCACTGATTACCGGCCTCTTGTAAAAAGATATAAGCCTTGTGATTTGATTGAATCACAGAGCCTCGCTGGGACGTCTGCTGACCTAGTGCCGAAGGAGGCACTTTCAGTAGTTCTTTAGCCACCATCGCTGGTAATGCCCGTTGTCTGAACCATCGCAAGCCTTTGCGTATCTGTTTGCTCCACAATTCAGGAGTGAGGTCAATCCGCGTATGCAATGCAATGCCCAAATAACGCATCTTGCTGTTGGTATCAAGCCTGTTTACAAGATTTTCAAAGCCTTGCAGACGATGCATATTTGATGCAAGCACTGCATATGGAAAATCCAGTCCGCTGGCCAATCGGATGGAATCCATGTCGATTCGAGACATTTCAATCGCATTGGCCATGAATTGTTCCGATTCCATAACTTCTTTCGATACAACAAGTACAACGCCGTTAACCGGGCAATAAGGGTACCTGTCAGCAGCGATCAGTTCGCAAAGATATTTTAACTTCGCTGAGAGATGTTTCATTTCGTCTTGTGTAACGAGCGACCTATCTACATCTTCAAGATCAGTGTTCGGTTTAAATGATTTGGATCGTTCCTGTTCGAGATTCTCTGTCTCTTGAAGCCGTCGTGAATCTCCAGAAAGTCCAATCAATTGACTCGGAGTGCGATCCGTATTTTCTTGCTTAGAATCGTTAAACACAGATTGTACAAATGGTGCTCTGGCTAATTCAACACGGCGGGTATAAGCACCCAGTGCAGACGCATTCTGGCATGTGATAATGATGGCGGATTCGGTCAGATCCACTTGAAAGTTTGATTCTGATTCATTTCGAAGCGTCACATTTCTAAGTCGAAGCTGAAGGTGGTCGAAAAAGTGTACTCCGTCGATCGGACGATGTCCAAGAACGAGAATAATTGGCAGATCGTTTGGGCTGACACTCAATTCCGCCATTTTCTGCTTTATATAATTCCAATTCTCTTCAATTTCCGGATAAAGTGAAAACGAAGGCTCTAAACGCAGCAGATACGTCATCCTTCGGAAGGAATGATATGTCAGTACCCCGGACCAGAGCAGAAAAACAAGCCAAAACGGGCGCAAGACCAACAGGGGAGCCCGCACACTTGTATCAAGCCGAGTCCGAACAGTGATAAACCAGAGAAGGACACTGAGCAGAAGCAAGATTACGAGATCGCGCAGTCGCCTGACGTTTCTTTCAAATCGCGTTTTTTCGCCTGGAAAGAAAATCAGATTGACTGTATTTGAAACTCGAGTTTTTATGCTGCTGAATATGCCTGGCATTGACTGGTCCCTGATTCGCTCTGTTTCGAGTGTTTCTAGATTCTTTGTTTGAACTGTATCAGCTTCTGATGGAATAAACCACTAGAAATGAAATCACAGGTAAAAGAATGACTCCAAATACCAATGCAATGCGAATGACAGAATCCAACTCGCCACGGCCTTTCAAGACAGGCGTATCGGCAATGATGGGTAGTCCCGGCGGCGGTGTCCACGAATCCTGAGCCTTCATGAAAAATGAATTCTTGCATTTTTCAACCCAAGCCGACAATTCAGAATGCGACTCGACCATCTGCCCCTGAAAGCCATGCATAATACAACTCAGGGCGATTTGTTGAACTTCTATGTTTTTACTGACTGCTTCGGAGTTGACATGATCCCAGAATCGCCAGGCACGGTCGTTCGTCCCGAACATCAGCATTTCTAGCTTATTCTCATTCCATTGACGCGACAATGCGGTGTCAACGACAAAAAGCTCGTCAAGCCAGCAGGCAAGCAGATATCGTGAAACACCCGCCAAATCATCCTTTGCCGGTAGACCGCCAGTTTTCACTCCAGTTTCCAGCCCCATCTCCAAGCCTTGGTAATTCATTGACCTTTTTTTATCGGCCCCTACTGCTGAATCTGTCCCTGAAAGTGTCAGGAATCTGTCCAGCAATTCGATCAACTCAGCCTGGCGATCGACCATGTTGACAACCGACGAATCCTGAACCTCCTGAAATAGTTTCATTCCGGCGTTAATGACGTCGTTTGACCGTATCAGAAGTGAATCACTCGAATTTCTTTGTTTCATGGTTCCATCGGCCGCTTTCTTGCCCGTTCATAGTATCAGGCTGAGCCCGAACCGGTTTCCATTGTATTTAAGTCCATCTGTACACCACCGAATGACGATCGCCCCCGTTGTTCCGGTGGAGCCAGGGCATAAAGTGTCATTCCAAATTGGATCGGCCTGTTGCCATACCGCAATTGAACTGTGGTTTGATCATGAATCGATCCGATCAGCAGACTCTCATTAAATCTCACTGCCAGATTCAAATTATTCCGGACGGATCCCCATTCATTCGCCGCCTCATCACGACCGAGGCTGAGAAAAACCGTGTTCTTGAGGTTCTTCAGCACTTCTGGCACCTGAGTGACAGGCTGAAAATGCAATCCACGTTGCCCCATCCTGTAAAGCATGTCCACGCGTTCGGAACTGCTGATCTTGAAATCCATCGGACCAGACGCTGAAAGCAGATTCAGGGAGTCAGCCATTTCGAGATTTGTACTCACACCGATTAGCAATGTCCAGCCAGGATCAAGCCAGTTCGACTCCAGGCTGACTTGCATACGAGTGGCCATACCAACAAAAGGGCGTTCAAAATAGCCAGGCTCTTCAAGGTTTTCGACCAGATCCTGAATCTGACGCTTCAGGGCAAAAAACATCGGTCCGAGATCTTCATGATTATATTTCGGTAATTGGCCGATCATTCGATTTTGGGAAATCCCGAGAATGGCCAAACGCCCGATCAGGTCGCACAGATCGCGATAGATCCAGATAGGAGCCAATTGAATACAATTATTGAGGGACTCAAGCATTGCCACAGCCTGATTCAGCAGCGATAGTCGGACAAACAAAGCGGGATCAGAAAAAATCCGATTACCGCTAGTCGAGTGACTATTACCCATCTCAAGGCCCATGGCCTCAAGTTTTCGGCGAATAATATCGTTGAGTGATTCCAGAATTGAATACTTCAAAACGGGCGAGGCTTCAGCCGAAAGCAGAGGTGGGATATGGCCAGGAACGATTTCAATTCCATCCTGAGAATGACTAGCCCGCCGCAAACGCACTATTGGGATGCTGTCGTACCCGGTCCCAGCATCTTGAGAGGCGAGCAGTATCGGCTTCAATCGACGAATTCTGATCGGCTGTAACTGACCGTCGTGCTCGTCAGGCACAAGAATTTCATTTTCTTCAAACGGTTGGCCTGCCAATTTCGTATCGGAATTGAATGTCAAGGGCAGGGCGACGTGAATTTCAACTTCTTGCCCCGATGCGAGAAGCTGTCGAACCGGCAAAGGTGAAATCTGCTGATCTTGCGGAATATTCAAAATCTTTCCGGACGGAAACCGAGCTCGCAATCGACGAATGACGAGTCGACCAGCGTTGAGGGCATCCTGATCAATTTCCAGACTACGAACACCCCAGGGAAACGGTGCGATCCCGTCAAAATTCTGACTCAGTTGGTGCTGATAATGTCGGTCCTGAGTTTGAAAATGTTGTGGACGAAGGAACATGCCTTCATACCAGTCAACCGGGTTGCGATCCATGTGGCCTTAATTCCCTTGAGTTATGCCGAGCGGCAAACCTGATCAGACTTCCTCGAACTCAGTATCTTGATAATACTTGCAACTCAACTGATCGTCAAATCCGGAGGGCTCTTTCGGCTGTCCAAGCCAAGTATTCCAGCCTAGTTTTGACGGTTGGTCCAATCCTGATGACTCTAGATGAAGCCCCAAACGTGCCGGCTGAAGCGAATCTGAGCGGAGCCGGATACGAATTGTTGACTTCAACGTCGGGTCAGTTTTTAATCTCGCCAGTGTCCGAACAGCGTCAAGCATTGTTTTGGACGGCGGTTTATTTTCGGCATTGGATGGCGGCAGGAGGCGGTTTAGGCCTCTCCAATCGACTGGACCGATATTGATCGTATAGTTCGATTGTGAATTCAGAATACGTTTACCCAGCGATACATTCACCCCGAGTTGGGCTTGAGTACGGTTCGCCAGGCTTCCGACCCGCGCCAGAGCATGGTCGGGTATGACAGTCCATTTTGGAGTAAAACATCGAATCTGAACGGGAGCACTTGTGGCTTTGGAAATGATGTTTTGCATAAGTGCAACGCTCATTCTAGGTCGTGAGCGTGCCAGTTTTGTACTGAGAAACAAGTCGGACATCGTCCGATTGGTCGATCCTCCGAAACTTGGAACAGCGACTTGGATCCTTCTCTGCAAGCCTTCGGTTTGAATCCCCCCAAGGCATTTGAAAAAGATCTCAAACGGATCTCGTTGGCCCGATATCTCAGACTGTTCGCGTTGTACAGGTAATTGGGTACGCTCCCAAGCCAAATAAAAAAGAGCGATCATGCGATTATTAAAGATGTCGAACCAATCCCTCAACGCGTTGGCCTCCGTACTCAGATTATTTCGTTGGAGCTGGATCAGCAAGTCGTTATAATGTCTCGGCATAACACCATTTGGGCCATGTAGCCCCATGAAGTTCACTGTCATTTCCAGTTTATTGGATTTCTTACCTTGTCTGTTATTATTTTGGGTCAGTAAGATATCCTGAATACTCGAGGCCGGAAACGAGTTTGAAACGTTCGATCGAAAATGAACGATTGGGCCATACGATGCTGAGCCTGCCGACAGTGGTCCGCCCCAGATTGTCGGATTTTCGCCGTTTTCACCCCCAACTGGTTTCTGGGCGTATAATGCAAGCCGCTGAATCTTCCTTACAGCCTCAAAAAAATCAAAAGATGTGGGATCAGTCAAGAGTGACTTGATGACATTTTCAATATTCTGCGATTTTGGAGTCATAGACATGGTATTTCCCCAGTCCTCACAGGCCATTGATGAATCAGTGACTGCCCCCGAAAATCCAGCAATTTCATTTGAAACGAACTGTTGACACTCAAGTGAAGGCCAAGGAATCTTTCCAGAACGCTGGCCCATGGAATCAGGCCTCCATGAACGAATTCTTCGGCTCTCACGTAAAAGTTTAATTCCAAGCCGCGGATCCAGGTGGACTGCCCGTCTTGGGAATAGCGCATCATGGTGGGCTGGGTTTCGAGCTTTTCAATGGCATTGATTCGGGTTTCATTCAAAAGCCGGATATCTTGGTTCATGGTGGGATCTGTTGGTAAATAAAGTTTCAATATATTCCTAAATGCTTCAGCCCCTTCCGGGCCACTTGTCCAACTCAATGAATTCAAATTGATTTGTGACAACAGTTTGCCATAAAGCAATCGAGCGGATGGAGACCGAAGGCTTGGAGTAGGTCGACTGACTGTTACAATTCTTGATAGAGGTTCAGCCCCGCTCAATAGAGAAAACGAAAGTCCGCCCTTCACCTGGGACAACTGCAAGGGAAGATCGCCATTAGAGCATTTGGTACGAACGACAAGCGTGGAACCGTCGGGTGATTTCGGTTCCATTCCAGGCGTTACAATTCGGATCATTACATCACTGAGAGCACGGTTGGCAAGCTTTGGAAACGAACGGACCGATTGCCAGTAGCCTTTTGGGGTATCGGTGGGTGCATCCCAAACGGCGTTAAAGAAAGGCGCGAGTTCATGAGACGTGCCCTCCTCAAGCGAAGTTTGTGTAACAGATTGAATTTCATAGATTTCACGACTCTCGTGATGTGCAACATCTGGCACAACCACATATTCATATTTGGAAGCAACAGTCGAGACCGGTTCGGCGGTCTGGTCAAAAAGATTGATCACCGGGATACAGCCCAGCACAAACATATCGGCCGTCACCGTTTTTTCGAGCAATTCATGAGGCTGTTTTAAACCGATGATCAGATCCAGAGTGCGGTCCGCCTTTGAAAGCTCTTGAATATCAGGAAACGGCACCTCGATGAAATGAAATTTGTTTGCAAAGTGCATATATTCCGTAAGGAGTCGATAGGGCTGTAGATCGGCTTCATAACCGGGAATTAGCGATTCATTTTGATCCAACCCCATGAGCCGGATGGGGCGCTGCTGAGGGATCAGAGAAACCCGGTCGGAAGTACTCTCTGGGATACCCCAATGACAACTTGTGGATTCATCCAGAACGGAATCAAGTAATAAATCCACTGGCTCACGAGAACCACGTAGATAGAAACTCAGCGATTTCAAGCCTTGAAGATCGGACCAGCGTAAACCACCGTATAATTCAATTCGAACTTGAATTGCAGCTTGATAATTCACTGCAATGCCCCATCGCTGAGGTAGCGGCGCAGTTTTGTATTGAGCAGCAATGGCCCGAATCGGCCATATCTGGCTCGTACAACCCGTCTGAAATAAAATCCGGTCCTGGTTCGGGGCAGGGCAGGTCAGCATCGTGCCTTTGGGGATCTTTAGACCCGATGGAATGCGTGCCCGCTTTGGATCCACCTCAAAACCAACGATACACATGGTCGGCAAGGGCCTTACAAAGTGTGGGTACAGTCGCTCCACCACACTTTCAACCATCCTCGGAATTTCATCATCAATCTTGGTTCGCACTCTGGCTGCCAGTAGCGCAAAAGATTCGATCAATCGCTCAATATGAGGATCTGCGCTTGAGTCGTTCTCCAGGAGCAATCGAGAAGCCGCCAAGGGATATCGCAATGCGAATTCCCGTACCTGATGCCGAATAAAGGCAAGCTCTTCTTCAAATCTAAGATAGAGCGGATCAAGCATCGGCCTCTTTACCTCATCTCTTGTTTGATCACACGAAACCCAGTGGAGAACAGCACGACTACAACCTCCTGAATCGAGCGACGAATTAGTCTGAACCTGTGATGTCTAATACACTTGGGAACTCTATAAGGGTTCGACCATCAGCCAGATCAATGGTTGACTGAAAAACCAATCCAGGCGAAGGGTCGAAAACCAGCTGTCCACGAATCTCAAATTCAACCTTGGAATTGTGCTTTTGCTGACGATGCTTCAAAGTGGTTACGACATTCTTCAACCGAGGTTCAAACTGGGCGATTGACTTCTCTACATCCTCGAGCAACTTCTCCCAAACCTTATTGTCTTTACCGGAGATGGAAACGACGTCAGGAATTCCAAATGCCAAAACACTTGAGTTTAGCTCTTGAAACTCAGGACCAAATTTCGATCGGGGCTTCGGAGTATTGAGGAGATATTCGAGATCACGGCGAACCGATTCGATCAATTGGTTCAATGAGAAATGATAGATATCTGCCCTATCATCCATCAACCGATCCAGCAATGAAGGCCTTACGGAATATGGCTGAGCCAGATATTTGCTAGACTTTTCGTTCATGATCTCAGCCTTGGAGCTCAATTCAAAGGCTCGGGTCAACTGTCGAAGAAGCCAATTCAAGCGACCTGAAATCAATCAGAGGTATGCCCTTACTATCATCCACATACCACTCTTTAAGTCCAATGCCCCGCTTGAGTAAAGAGCCTTTTTCGAGCCAGTCCGTTGATCGCCCCAATCGAAATGAGATATCTTCATCAGTTGAAGAACCGTAGTAAATCATGGGCAAGAAGACGTTACCTGATTCTGTGGCTGTCTCAAGTCTGGCTGGAAGCCAGATAAGATCTCTCGGAACCTTGGGCGTTTCGGTTTCAAGCAATTGAACAGAGTTGATATCAATCCAGAAATATTCGCCCTGAGCAAAGACTTCCAAAATGGGGCCGAGCACATCATCGCCATCGTATAGGGATTGAATGCGTTCCCCATTCAAAACCATTGCCGGATTTTCCCTTGTAATTTCCAACTCTACAGCCTGATGGATAAGCCGGTCTTGAATTTCAGGCTCTGCATGAAATGCTTCCAGACGAATTTTTAATGAATCTGTGAGAGGGCCAAGCACACGAGGTTGGGCCAGGCCTTGATATACCAAATCTCGTTTGCCTTCGGAAAGCAGGCATTTCTGGTAAAGCCCCACGGCGGCATCCGACTCCGCATCGTTTGTCTGCAGTGCCAGAGCCTGCCTTTGAGCCCGTTCCCACTGACCGTCGAAGGCAAGGAGTTCGAACAGAAATAGCCTCGCCCCCATATCAGACGGATTGCTTCGCAGCCATTCCATTTGCGCTTCAATCGCTTCAGTCAGCTTGCATTCACGATAAAGTGATGAAGCAATCTCTCGACTATGCATGAAACTCACCTTTCAGTGCAAATAGGAAAACACCTGAGCCGTATGAATCGGACCAGGTGTTGCTTTGAAGGCTCAATTTGAAAGGTCGATCAGGTCGCCTTTTTCTGTGTTGTTACATTGTAGCCTTGCTTAATTGGGGTGCCCTTCTTACCAGTCGCGTCTTGTGGCGTGTATGTGATCGTGATCTGGGCAAATGTCAGTGAAAAACTGGCGCCCGGTGAATCACTGCCACTACCACTATTTCCAGAGACGTTGTAGTTCGAAACGAACACTTCAGTCAGGTCAATTTGATAGAATATATTCTGGGTACCACCAGACTTACGACAAATCAGAGTGGCGCTTGGATAGTGATCGCCCATCAAACAAGCCATGTACAATGCTGGATCGGAAGCGTCCAAGTCTTTGATCACATTGATTGAAGATGGCATGCCACGGCTTGCACCTGAACCACCCGTGTTCGTGCCAACGGTGGAAGGATTCGAAGCACCAAACGAAAAGCTCTGAATCACCATGTTAGGAGCTTTAAGTGTGCTATCAACGGATTCCCCTTTAGGGCCGTCTTTGATCAACAGAAACATATCTGGCATGGATAGAGTCCTTATTCCTGAATGGTTAGAAGATCTGCTTCTGAATGGCCATAAGATTTTGTTTTCTTTTAGGGCCACTCTCACACTGATATTACGACGCTCGAAAAAGATTGT
Organism: Candidatus Kuenenia stuttgartensis; assembly: GCA_945872325.1. Lineage (GTDB taxonomy): Bacteria > Planctomycetota > Planctomycetia > Isosphaerales > Isosphaeraceae > QWQI01. Next base: position 9,391 of record CAMBZY010000044.1, read on the forward strand.
TCAGGGTGGGCCAACATATTTTTGGTCCACCCAAAACAACTTAGCTCGACTTTGGTACTTCCGCGACTAAACGCATAGAAGCGGACAGTGCTTCCATCTGGAAGTGTGGTCTCAGATAAGCAACAGCTTCAAACCAACCTGGCTTACCCTTGACTTCACGCACTTCCACATTTGCTTCTGAAAGGGGACGCTCGGCTTTGGTCTGCTCGCTGGCACCGTCTGGATTCACAGTGTAATTGAAAATCCAGTCGTTCAACCACTGAGAAGCATCCTTGACTTCCATAAACGAGCCGATCTTGTCACGAGCCATTACCTTAAGGTAGTGAGCAAAACGACTTGTGCAAAGCAGCAAATTGAACTTTGCAGAAAGTTCGGCATTGGCATTCGCAGCAGGATCGAAATAAGTCTTAGGCTTCTGGCAGGACTGAGCTCCCATGAACACTGCATGATCCGTACCTTTGGCATGGAGCAGTGGCATCAGGCCGAGGTTCGAAAGCTCAAATTCGCGACGATCAGAGATCGCAATCTCTGTGGGGGTCTTCATGGCCACATCACCGTCGTCGGTTGGAAAAGTATGCACTGGCAAACCTTCCACTTGGCCACCGCCTTCAACACCCCGACTTCGTGCAAACCAGCCATTCTTAGAAAATGCATCGGTGATTCGTGACGCATAAGCCCACGCTGAATTCATCCATAGATATTTGTCATGCTCCTTACCAGTCACAGACTCTTCAAAGTTGAATTCATCAACCTTCTTAAAGTCTTTGCCATAAGGTAAACGGCCCAGCACGCGTGGCATAGTCAGAGCTACGTAACGGCTGTCATCACTCTCCCGGAAGCTCTTCCAAGGCGCATATTCCACACCATCGAAAATCTTCGCAAGATCGCGTGGGGCCGAAAGATCCTGAAATGTATCCATATTCAGAAGCTTTGGACTGGCAGCTGACACAAACGGAGCATGAGCCGCAGCTGCCACGTTCGAAATCATCTTCAGCATATTCACGTCTTCTGAACCGCGATCGAATTCGTAATCGCCCACGAGCATGCCATAAGGTTGGCCGCCAAGTTGACCATATTCCTCTTCATAGATTTTCTTGAAGAGTGACGATTGATCAAACTCAACTGCTTTCTCCAAATCCTTGAAGAGTTCGCGTTTAGTCACGTTCAAGACCCGAATCTTCAAATTTGTACCGGTTTCGCTCTGATTGACAAAATAATGAAGACCACGCCAAGTTCCCTCGAGTTTCTGGAATTCAGGTGCATGCATGATCTCATTCAACTGAGAAGAGAGCTTCTTGTCGATCTCTCCAATCCAATTTTTAATATTGGTTTCCACGTCCTTGGAAATGAGTTGACCAGGCTTGATGGCGTGCTCAAGAAATTGCTTGAAATAGTCGCGGGCCCGATCGGCTTCCTGCGTATTCTGAGGACGCGTGGCTGTCACCACCAAGTCCAGAAGATTCACCTCAGAAGCGTTTGATTCACCAGAAGAACCCGGCGATGATTGTGCGTCAGTACTCATAAACTTGTCACCCTTAGAAATCTGATTGAGTCGTGAGTTTGAGAATGTTCGATGAATGGACTCAGTTAAAATCAACTAGGCCGTCACTCGGAAGGCTTTTCTTCCGTGCTTACACCCATTTTCTCGGCCAAAGACTTAGCTGTTTCACTCGAACTGATCACTTCACTCAATAGCTGATCAAGCTTCTCATTGCCTTCCATCTTGGTAAGCAATTGTGTCAGTTCATGTCGCATACGCAACAGTTCCTTCAGTGGCTCAACCTGCTTCGCCACGTTGGCCGGTTCGAAATCTTCCATGCTGTGGAACTTAAGCTCAACTCCCAGCTTTTTATCAGGGTCGCCTGTCAGCTTGTTCTCTACCTGTGCATAAACCCGAGGACCAGCTTTGTCCAGAATATCGTTAAAATTATCACGATCGATATTTACAGCCTTACGCTCTTTAAGTGGAGGGAGGGCGACATTGGGCTGACCCGAAAGGTCGGCAAGAACTCCAACAACAAAAGGAAGTTCAACCTTCTGAAGTGCCCCGTTCGTTTCAACATCATAGGTAATCTGGACACGCGGACGACGAACTCGATCCAAACGATGCTGGGTACTTTCGGCCATATTTCACCACACATGTTGACAAGATTGGAGATATTCGATCCCGATATGTTCAATTTAGCATTTTGAGTTGAACGTGAAAAGAGTCTGCCGCATTTTTTTTAAAAATTTTTGTGGTGAGTGCATCTCGAAACCGCATTTTAAGGCGTTAGAAGATCGAAAGTCCTTGTAAAATATGATTTTAAGTGTGAATCCCAGCTTTCCGCTCGTGAAAAGTGCTGATTATAGTTAGCCTTCCAGGAACATACTAGTACGATTCCTTGCCACTTAAACTCAACCTACGTCATAGTTTTAAGCTTTTGCGTTCAGGGGATTCTGATTCGGTCTGTTTTATTGACGCCATCTGGCTTCACTATCACTAGATAATCATGTACAGGCGATGGTATAAGACTTTAATGGAGTGGCTGTTAGTCCGGATAACTGATACATATTGCCCAACATGATTATCTTGCTAGACAAAATCATCAAACATGTTGACTTTTACAGAGAACCTAAGATAAATAAGTTACTA
>CAMBZY010000045.1 GCA_945872325.1 Candidatus Kuenenia stuttgartensis
GCGTAAATTGGTTGGCGCACCTGAGCTGCACTGGCGGTATTGACGATCCTTTTGTTTTGATAAAACTGCTCAATCCCTAATGGCATTTCAAGTCCGATCCTTTCAAAAACGGGCTGAATCGTCTCAGCCAGATTTTGTACAAGCTGTTCATAATGCAACTCGATCGCCCAATGATCAGGCCTGGCCAGCCACTGCTTCGATACACTTTGAAACAGGTTTAACCGATGAATCAGGTTCTTCCAATCGGAATTCCACCTGACGCCTGCAAACCGGGTCATCCGGCACGACAATGCCACATCCAAAAGATTTCTCTGAGTGATAATCACGGTCGATTCAGGAAACATTCTCTGAATTAATCCCAGATAAAAGATATTATCTGGCAGTTTATCCACGACATATTTCGTTCCATACCCTTTTTGCAATAACTTATCAAGATATTTCACTCTTAATGCAGTCACTTCATTATCAGACATGGAAAATCCAACAGATGCATCGAATTGGCGCCCCTTTAAGAATTCGTCATAAAGGTCGGGCACCCAGGTCAACTCCCCTGCCCCTGTGATTTCCGGATGAGATGTCAGAACCTGCTCTGCAAGCGAAGTGCCCGATCTGGCCATTCCTGCAACGAAGATTATTTGTGGCGTCTGAGAATTGTATTCTTGATTGTTTTTAACAATTTCTCGAGCTGGAGATTCCGTAATTCTGGCGAATTGTTCGACAAAAAGTTGAAACCTTGTTCTGTCATAAGATCGGCCAGATTTGGCAAGTGATTGCTCACGAATCATACAGGCTTGATCGAGATATCGAGCGGATTGAATATAATCGCATGTTTTATCATAATAATGGGCCAGTCCATAACCAATCAATTCGCGGTCGGTGTCAGGCTTTGAGGAGTCCGCAAAAACAGCCTCCATTCGGCATTTCAAATCATCAGGCAATTTTCTACCGAGACGAGTCGCGAGCCTTCCAAGCACGCCCGCATGCTCTTTCTGCAACTCCAGGCATTTCATCCAGTTCTGTTCCGCATCCAGCATCTGGCCCTGAAGTTCGTCGATCGTGCCCAGATTCGCATAAACAGACGCCGATTTTGGAGCAATTTCCAAGCACTTTTCAAATGCAACCCGCGCCTCATTCAGCTGACCATTTTCAAGTCTTGCCTTTCCCAGATTCATCCATCCAGCGGCATCGCTTGGCCTTATCCCAACAGCCATTTCTGCATGATGTAAAGCCTTTTCAATCTGCCCTAATTCCAAAAGAGCTTTTGAGATATTCGAATGCAACTCCGGTATACGAGGCGAAATCTGCAACGCTGACTCGAATATTCTGACAGCTTCAGCTTTCTCGCCAACTTGAAGTTTTGCATTTCCAAGATTATTCCAGGCAGGTATGCATTCCGGAGCGGCTTGAACGCATAATACAAACTCACCAATCGCATCCGTCACACGCCCGACATCCATTAATGTGGCCCCATAATTCAGTCTGACACCCAGCTGGAATTCTGAGCCTCCAGGCTCTAATGATTTCTCATAAAATCGAATGGCATTTTCGGGCTGGCCCATCGCTGAAAATGCATCCGCGAGTGCGGATAAATATAATGAATGATCAGGCTTCATTTGCAAGGCTTCTTGAAAATGCCCCAATGCCTGACCTGGGGAACGGGTTTCCAGCAATAGCATTCCGAGCAGATAATGGGCCTGATCTGAAGCTGGATTGAGTTTTAAAGCCGCTTCATAGGCTTCTCTGGCGGTTCCATAATCGCGATTGCGATGAGCTTGCAAACCTTTTTCAAGTGAGTCATTCCACATAATTGTCGTCTCTGATGATTGTCCGGCCATTGACTGTTTATGGATCCGATCAAAGTCTCATCAGGAGGTGCATCTGGCTTACCTGTCGGCACTTATCTCTTGAAACTTGAGACTATTCTGAGGATTCCCCTTGACCGATTCCAGAGGCTCGCGATAATCCTGTGGATTGTAACGCAAACCCGGCTCGGATGGATCTGTACCGGGAGCAGGCCATTAGCAATGAAGGCCGGCATGGATGCCACTCAAATTACTACTGTATTAAAGACTTACGGCTTATCCGCCCTGCTCTGTGGCGGCTTGGCCCTCACCGGTTGCGGCACTGTTCGCAACACGAATACGGCTCGAAGTGGCACAGAACAGATGCTTCTTTCAAGTGCGTTTGACGAGGCACTGAGGCGGATCGACTTCAGTCCTCTGGAGAACGCGCCGGTTTATTTTGAGACTAAGAATATCGAAGCTGTGGACAAAGGCTGGGTGATTTCGTCGATTCGCGAGGCCATGCTGGTGCGTGGAGTGCGTCTGATGGAGAAACCAGAGCAGGCGTCTGTGATCGTTGAGGCCCGAATTGGAGCCCTTGGAACAGACGACTTCAGCTTCTTGATCGGAATTCCGCAAATCACGGTTCCTGCGACCATTACAGGAATGCCGATGGGTACGATTCCGGAAATTGCCCTGATGAAAAAAGCCGATCAGAAGGCACTTTCCAAGGTAGCTCTTTTCGCTTACGACAAGGCGAGTGGGGGCGTGGTCTGGACCTCTGGGACGTCTGCGGGTTTTGCGAATTCCAGAAACCTTTTTATCGGTGGCCTGGGCCCGATCCAGTCAGGGACTCACAAACGGAACCCGGAATTTATGGGTGTGGTGCTGCCCCAAATGACGGTTCAGCCGGTTCCAATCCCAATTTTACCATGGTCTGAGGAAGATCCTGACGCCTCGAAAAAGGCGGCACTGAAGTCGGACAAAACCGAGTCCAAAACACCTGCCAGCATCTCTAAGCCTATGATTGACAAGAACTTGAACTCTCCTGAAATGGGTGGACAGGAACCCGGTACAGTGGTCCCCATTCCGATCCCTTTGCCGACCGCTGGCGGGTCTCCATTCAGCATGAGACTTTTCAACGGGTTTGCTCCCAAAGACAAAGGTTTGTTACAATCCAACGCAACTGATGGCCCCAAGCCTGCAAGTGCAACTGATAAAACTCAGAAATGAGTGGATTGCAGGCGAGTCTGTTCAACGATTGCATGAATAAAAAAGAAGGAAAAGCGAGCATCATGGCCGACCCATTTGACCTGACACGCTATGTGAGAGACATTCCTGACTTCCCAAAACCAGGAATCATGTTCAAGGATATCACCCCCTTATTATCGAATCCGGAAGCCCTTCGGATTGCAATCGATCGCATTGCTGAAGCAGCTTCAAAGAAGCGTGAAATTCACGCAGTCGCAGCGGCGGAAGCTCGCGGATTTATTTTTGGGGCACCTGTGGCCATGCTGCTGAATGTCCCATTTGTGCCAATCCGCAAGCCAGGCAAATTGCCATTCGACAAAATTGGAATTGAATACGCCTTGGAATATGGTACAGATCGGCTCGAAATTCACTCTGATGCACTGACATCAGGCCAGAAAGTCTTGCTGATCGATGACGTCCTGGCCACCGGCGGTACGATGAAAGCCTGTGCAGACCTTGTCAGGTCGATCGGCGCAGAGGTCACAGCGTGTGCATTTCTGATGGAATTGTTATTTCTCGGAGGTGCTGAGAAATTGAAGCCTGATGAAATCATTTCCTTGATCCGCTATTAAAAAAACGACGACTGTTCATCTATGAAGCTCAACCCGGACCAAACCAAAGCAGCGCATCATGATGGAGGGCACCTGCTGGTACTGGCCGGTGCCGGGACAGGCAAAACCCGTACCATTATTGCTCGCGCTGCCCATTTGATCTCCCAAGGCGTCGATCCCAAGCGAATTCTGGCCCTGACCTTTACTCGAAGGGCGGCGAGCGAGCTTGTGGGTCGGTTGAAGTCGCAGGTCGGCCCCTCTGCGGACAATATCCGGGCCGGCACCTTTCACGGCTTTTGCCTGAACATGATGCGGCATTTCCCCAAGGCTTTCGGGCTTGATCAGCTCACGATTCTTGATCGTGACGACCAATTGGAACTGGTCGGGATGGTTCGTTCCGGATTTGTTCAAAAGCCGGAAAAAGGCTTCCCAAAACGTGAACGTATCACCGAATTGATGAGCTATTCCCGAAATACAAATATCGGGTTCGAAGAATACATTAAAAAGCTCGGCGAATTTCAAGAAGCCGAGATGGCGAAGCTGAAGTCAATTCACAGAGCTTATGAAGCCCGCAAACGGCTCAGGAATTATGTCGATTACGACGACATTTTATACCTTTTTGCACGCACCCTTCATATGCCATCCATGCAGGATGTGAGCAGGATGATCGCTGGCCAGTTCGATCATATTCTGGTCGATGAAATGCAGGACACAAATCCGATCCAGTGGCTGATTCTGGACGGACTTCGCGACCCGGCCAAATTATATTGTGTAGGCGACGATGCGCAGTCGATTTACGCCTTCCGGGGCGCCGACTTTGAAAATGTGCACAGCTTTACCACACGAGTGAAAGGTGGAACGGTTCTGCCACTGATCACAAATTATCGCAGCACCCAGCCGATCCTTGATCTGGCCAACTGGCTGCTGGCTCAATCTCCATTGAATTATGAAAAGCGGCTTGAGTCCGCTCGCGGGACTGGCATGAAGCCGAAATTGGTGGAATTTGACAGCCCTGCCAAAGAGGCAGCGTGGGTGGTTCAAGATATTATTGAAAAGCACGAAGGTGGAATGAAACTCAAAGAAATCATGATCCTGGTTCGAGCAGCATGGATGACACGTGATCTGGAAGCGGCCCTGATTGAAAATAATATTGAATACGAGTTTATTGGTGGAACAAAATTAATGCAAACCGCGCATGTGAAAGACCTGCTGGCTTTGTTAAGGTCAGGCATTTCCCAAAGGGACGAACTGGGATGGAGCCGTTATTTAAGGCTTTTTAATCGAGTGGGCGACGTCACTGCCAATTCGGTGATCGACCAGGTATCGGCGCTAAAATCTGCGGAGCAGGCCATTGAAATGCTGCCGGATATTCTGGGTTCAGCAGGTAAGATTCCTGACGCTGAGCAATTGGTTCAAGGGTTGGTGGACTTGCAAAAGAATCGCAATAGCCCTGAAAAAGCGATTAAGAATGCGGTTGCATTTCTGAATCCGATTCAGAAGAAGCGTTATGATAACTGGCAGAAACGATATCGCGATTACGAGCTTTTAATCACACTTGCCAAACGCCATAAATCACTGGAAGCCTTTCTGGAGACTTATACGCTCGACCCTGTCAGCGCGACATTCGACAGCCGTTCTGATGACAAAGACATTCTCACTCTGATCACGGTGCATTCGGCAAAAGGTACGGAATGCAAAGTGGGCTATGTGATGAAAGTTCAGGCAGGCGTTTATCCGCACAGCCGATCGCTTGAAGATTTGGCGGCGATTGAAGAAGAACGGCGGATTTTATATGTCGCCATGACTCGTGCAAAAGATGAATTGATTTTAACCAGAGTGGCAGAGCGGTTTGGATCTCCGATATTTTTCGGAGCATCGAGCGGACGAGTTGCACCTGGAGGAACCTCCGATTTCATGACAGAATATCCACCAGAGCTTGTGGATTATGAAATGCAAGGCTTTCAGCCAAGCCCGTTCGAAGATTTAGGCCCGATTATTGCCAGATTCAGGCCTGAAGATAATTAAAAGTGGGAAATGGTTGAAACAACCCGATGAAATGCCAGTTTGGGCTGACATTTCATCGGTTATAATAGGGGAATTCTGAAATCGGTCATATAAAAATCATGCGACTCCTGCCTGTAATTCTCGGGTCAGTCCATCGGCTTCGACGTCCCATAGATTCTCGAGTAATTCCAGATCAATTTTAGCGATGGAATCGACCACAACATCTGGCTTGTACGCAAATTGGGTGAGGTCTTCAATTCGGGTAGATCCGGTGAGGACCAGAATGCTTCTGAGTCCAAGCTGAACGGCTCCGAGAATATCGGTCGCCATGGTGTCGCCCACCATAACGACCTGCTCAAGGGGAAGTCCGAGATCGCGGCATGCATCAGAAAGCATGACTGGGCTTGGCTTTCCAACGCTGAAAGCTTTCATTCCAGAGGCTGCCTCGAGCATCGCCACGGTGGCACCGCAGCCGGGCCTCAGGCCACGTTCGGTGGGGCAGTTGGGGTCCATATTGGTTGCAATCAGGCGGGCACCTGCCAGAATCATCCGCAGAGCGGTTTCCAACTGCTCAAAACTGAGCATTCGACCTTCGCCCACGACGACATAGTCAGGATCTTTGTCGACAATGGAAAAACCATTGTGGTGCAAGGCGGTCATCAGACCCCCTTCACCGATCACAAATGCTGTCCCACCCGGCTTTTGGCGAGCGAGGAACCGGGCTGTCGCCATGGCGCAGGTGTAGACATGCTTTTCTTCGATCGGCAGTCCAAATCGCTGTAGTTTTGTGGCGATATCACGACGATTTCGTTGACTGTTGTTCGTCAGAAATCGAAACGGAATTTCACGATCCAGAAGCTCATGAATCAATTCAGAGGCTCCATCAATCAGTTCGGAACCGTGATAGATGACGCCGTCCATATCCAGCAAGACTCCACCAGCCATGACCATGCCTCCCTAAAACACGGGCCAAACCTCAAGACGCTTAACCAACAAGCAATCGCCATGCCACAATCAGCTCTTCTATTGAGCATGCGCATTGATACCGCCTATTTTTTAGGCTCACAGCTTCTTAAAAACGTGTCCAGATCTTGAGCCCCATGGTGACGAAATACCGCAAGCCTAAAAACAAAGCGGTAAAAGCATAAAATCCAAGCAATTAACCACAAATAGATTAATAATTAGGCAATCAGCGATTCACCGTAATGTAAAAAACTCTGCTTGACCGTTTTTTTCAATCTGGTACAAAGCTGTGCAATGCCCGCAAAAGTGGGTCTGCCAGCTGCCCAGAATCCATGTCGGTACGGATAGGAAATCGCAAGTGGCTTTGAATCTCAGGCTCATGCGTACACTATGAAAAAGGCGCTCAAGGAGGAGCCCAATCGATGCGCGATCACACCAAACAGTTTGTAAGGCTTGCAGCCGAGTCGTTTGACTGCCCGGGACCGATCTACGAATTCGGTTCGTTTCAGGTGGAAGGTCAGGAGCAATACGCTGACCTCAGGGGCTTGTTTCCAGGCCGAAAGTATGTCGGATGCGACATGCGTCCTGGACTCGGCGTCGATATGGTTCAGGATGTAAGCTCCATGAGTCTGGCGACAGGCACCGTTGGAACCATTCTTTGCATCGAGACTTTTGAGCATGTTTTTGAGATTCGCAAAGCCTTTGACGAAGTTTTTCGCGTTTTGAAGCCAGGCGGCTTGTTTATTATCACATCGCCTTTGAACTTTCGGATCCATGCTTATCCGGACGATTACTGGCGGATGACGCCGAACTGCCTGCGCCGGATGCTTGGCCCTTATGAGGCGAAATCCAGTGGATATCAAGGCTATGAGAAGTTTCCACACACGGTGATGGCTGTGGCGCGAAAGTCTCCAGCCGAGTCGGATTTTGCCGAACGCTCGATTGAGATGGGCAAGCGGTTCGAGCAATATCTCAAAGCCGAGCAGGTTGTTGCCAAAAAGCATGGGATGCTCAAAAACTTTTTCAGTCGCCTGCATCGTTCCAAAGGCGAACGATATCAGATTGACAACTATTACTCCTCGTCGTTTCAAGTGGATCATTGCCAGGAAATGGCTGGGCTGCGTCGTCAGGCTGGATGATTTTCGTCGAGAAAGTCATTGGTGTAGCCGAGCAGCTTAACGGCTGTTTTTCATAAAAAACGTATCGAAAGCGGTTGCGCAGGAGACAGGCATGGATCATTCGTCAAAATGGAATCGCGTATTCATTCTGGGCCTTGATGGTGCCACCTGGACTGTGCTGGACCCGATGATCCAGCGCGGGGTCATGCCCAATCTGGCTCGTCTGAAGCAGCAGTCTGCCTGGGGCGAAATGACGTCGTGCATTCCGCCTGTGACTTCGGCTGCATGGACGACCATGATCACTGGTAACGGGCCTCAAAAACACGGTGTCTTTGATCACCGGTGCTTCGATGCCGAAAGCCGTCGGATGCGGGTCAACCACTCGGCCAGAGTGCGTGTCCCGACCTTGTTCCACAAGCTTTCCAGCAAATCAGAGACCGTCGTCTCCATCAATGTCCCCGTCACTTACCCGCCTTTGAAGGTCAAAGGGCTGGTGGTCTCAGGGCTTGATGCTCCACACCTGGAAGCCGCTCTTTCGGGTAACGAAGCCTTTGCCGAAGCGGTTCGAAATGAGCTGCCCAACTACCATCACAGAGTTCTCTGGAAGCGGCCTCCAGTTGATGCCAAAGAATTTCAGCACGCTGCCGACGAGTCTCGCAAGCTCTTTGCTGCCCGAGCCGAATCCGCCTGGATTGCAGACCGGATGTTCCCGGAATGGTCCACCATGATGGTCCAGTTCCAGAATCTCGACCCATTCCAGCATCGTTGCTGGAGGTACTTAAACGTTGACGAAACTGGTATCGACGACCCACCGATGAATCGGGCTGCCGAATCGGCGATGAACGCGCTCGATTCCGCGATTGGACGACTCCTGGAGCTTGCCGATGCCCGTGGGGCTGGCGTGATGGTCTCTAGCGACCATGGTTTTGGTTCATGTTCTGGTCGAATTGCGATCAACCGGATCCTGATCGACAAAGGACTTGCGTTTGAACCATCGCTACTGGGGAGTGTCAGACGCAGACGTCGTCAGGCCATGGACCATCTACGACTTTGGCTTGAAAAACGTCAGGATAAAGCGGCTAGATCGGCTTCATTCGATACCACTGTAGATGCCCAATTCCCGCTCGACTGGAAGCGAACCCTCGGATTCGCTCCTCACCAGGATACAGCTGGGATGATCTATCTGAATCGGTCGTGGTTCTGCAAGGGTGCCCCTCTGACAACGCCTCGCCAGATCGACGACGCCAAAGTGCAGTTCCAACAGGTCTTACGCGAAGTGACTGACCCGACGGACGGCTCGAAACTTTTCAAACAAGTGATCGACGTGGCTGCCGAACATAATCTGGACCCTGCCCGTGAAGGCTTCCCGGATGTGATCGCCCTGCCGAGGAAAGACCTTTGGGTCCGCACCAAAATTACCAACAGGCCTGACTGGGTGGAACCTGATCCAGACCTGCCCGGCACGCACCGACCAGAGGGCATCATCATGGCCTCAGGCACCGGTATCCAGGCTGGCCAGAAACTTTCATGCAGGCTGATCGACTTCGCTCCAACAGTTCTCGGCCGGCTTGGGCACAGCGAACTTGCGATCGACATGGAAGGCTATGACGTCTTCGGCAGTTCCGGCTCTAACCTTCGTAAGGACAACGGCCAAAGCCTGATCTCTGCTCCTCATTCGCCTGCTCATAAATCTGAATTTGAGTATGACGACGAAGAGCAGAAACTCATCGAGCAACGACTGGCCGATTTAGGCTACCTCGAATGATCTTCAGTCAGTGATTTAAATAAGAAAACGGCCATGATTCCCAGAAGTGGAATCATGGCCGCTTGATTTATGTATCTACGAGATTGTTCAGACCGGAGCGGTGCCAGGCTGAGTTTTAGCGTAGTTCAGAAATTCCTGCCCACCCATGATATAAGTTTGCTGGAATCTCCAGTAAACGCCCTGTTTGGAGAGTTTCTTGAAGGTGGTAATCTCTGAATCTGTGGCATCTCTGCCCAGAGTGGTTTGATACAGAAGTTGGCCCAGCGAGCCCAAGCCGGAGTTGCTCAGCAAAGCCTGTTCAGCAACCGCAGCATGAAGTTTGCCAGCCTTTAATTCGCGAGTCATCGTCGCTTTGGCATAGGCAGAGAATGTGGAATTAAGAGACGTTTCCAAGGCTGTGATATAAGATGGAATTGTCCCTCCACCTTCGCCGTAATAGTATTCCGGCGATCCCAGAACGATCGCCCGAGGACTTGTGCTTGTATTTTCAGCGGCAAGTACGGTGCCTGCAAGCTGAGGAGCAGTCCCGGATCGACCAAGATAGTTGTTAAAGATGTCATCAATCAGAGCGGCTTGCCCCTCGATGGAATGGCGAATCGCACGGGCAACCCACGTTCGGCTGCGCCCATGCTGCAGACGCGTATTCCACTGATTCATGCCTTGGTAATCCACCTGACGGTTCAGGAGGACAACATAGGCCTGATTGATAAATCGTTCGTTTTCGGTTCCTGCAGTGACCTTCAAGGCATTTGAATCACTGGTTTCGTAATTCTTGTCACCGTTATAAGTTGTCGTGATCGAATCAATTCCAAGGCCCAGATAGAAACCTGTGGTCGTGAATGTCGCGACTCCGTTGGTCAGGTTTCCCGAACCAATCAGGCTACCATTTGAGTAGAAACCAACTGTACCAGTCGGAGCAGGAGCCCCTGAACTGGCCGCCACATTGGCGGTTAAAGTGATGAGTCCAGACGCTTCAGGTGAAACGGTGGTCGATGTCAAAGTCACATTTGCGACCGTTTTATTGACAACCTGAGTCAGAGCGGTGGAATTGCTTGTCAAAAAATTCGAATCACCTGCATAGGATGCAGTGATGGTTTGATTTCCGACAGGCAGGTTGGCAAGGTTGAGTGTGGCTGTGCCAGAATCGTTTAGAGTGCCTGAGCCCAACGAAATGTTGCCATTAAAGAATGTGACATTGCCCGTGGGCAAACCGACACCTGGGCTAAGCACAAAAACGCTGGCAGAAAGGCCGACGAATTGACCTAGCACAGAAGGGTTTAACGATGATATCACCGTGGAAACAGTCGAAGCCTTGTTCACCGTCTGGGTCAGGTTCGCTGACGTGCTGGTCAGGAAATTCTCAGAGCCATCATAAACCGCCTTCAGCGTTCCCGTTCCAACCGATAGATTTCCTGTTGTAAATATGGCAGAACCGTTGGCATTGAGTGGGGCTGTGCCAATCAGATTTGCACCGTTAAAGAACGTGACATTCCCGGTGGGGGTACCGACTCCGTTTCCTGTCACGCTGACATTGGCCGTCAAGTCAATTGGCTGACCATAAACCGATGGAGTCAAAGAGGTTGTCAGAACCGTGACTGTACCGACCTGATGGGTTAGGACAGCGTCGTTGCCGTCTCCACCCACATAGCTGATCTTGAAAGATTGGCCGCTGACAGTCAGCAGGGATCCTTCCGCCAAGCCCACAAACGTGCCGGAGATTGAGGCATTGCCCGTATTATTGATTAAAGTGTAAGTCTCGTTGGAATTGGGCGTGGAACCAAGACCGACAATCAGGGTGGAGCCGCCCAGTTGGATCGGTCCATTGGCCTGAATTTGGCCATATTGAGTGCCAGCGGTGGTCCCGTTCAAAATTGTGGAAAACCCTGAATTGGAATCCAGTGAAAGGCCACCAGTGCTCGTGATAATCCCAACACCGTTACTCCCAGGAGCGATATTTCCACCGACAGAGGTCAAGCCCGTGGACGACCCGTCACCATTCAAATTGGCACCTGTATCGAGCAGGAGGCTCCCGTTCAGACTGGCCTGATTCACCAGAGTCCCAGCGTCGACTTGGGTCGAGCCAGTATAAGTCAGGCTGTTTGTGAAAATCAGTTTCCCTGAGCCGATTTTTTCCAAAACCGTGGGACTCGTTATGGCCCCGCTAAGGCTTAGATTGGC
>CAMBZY010000046.1 GCA_945872325.1 Candidatus Kuenenia stuttgartensis
GAGCCAAGTGCAGCATATTGGCAGAGAAAGAAGGTGGCTAGTGGAATCAGGACCGCTGGAACGAAGGCTGTGGCGGTGCTGCGTATCGACTTAAAGGCGAGCAGCAGTCCAATCGCGGCAACCAGTGATGCGGCGGGCAGTTCGTTACAGGCACAAAATGAAGCGAAAAAGCCGGCCTTGATGAATTCCAGACGACTCGGAGTCTGGCTGTTGATGGCTTTGACTGTCGCCATCACAGCGAAAAATGCGGACCATGCAGCCACAAGGTGATTATTGAGAGTGCTGGTAAAAACGGTGAGATAGGTGCCGAATGCGAAGGCCGTGAGGCTGGCCAGCCAGGCCCAGTCGTTGGTTGAACCATCGTCAAGAAATCGTCGGTAACGCACCAGCATCAGGCCCAGTGGAAGCACATTCAGAGCGATTAAAACCGGCTTAAGGTAGACCACATGCATCGACCACTTGAACGGCTCAGGCGTTTGAAGCTCAATGCGCGATCCACCGGGAGCGGATTTATCCTCAACACGGACGTTGCGGGTGATCCGGCTGGTGAGGGTTTCATGGTCGAGCGGCAGGCCAACGATCTGGCGGACTGGATAGAGCCCGGCAGCGATCAGGGTTGGCAGCATGGGCGGTTTGCTGGAATAAAAGTGCTTTGGTTTCGGAGCGGTTGTGGAGCTTTCCCAAGGGCTTGGACGATAGACTTTGTCCATGGTTCGCGGCTCCCATGGGCAGTTGTCAATGCTGTAAGTGCTTCGTTCCAAAAGGGCCCAGACGGTGCACCAGCGGCTGATGTCGTTCGCCTCAAGCAGAGTGGGCATGCGCAATGTAAGGCCGCCAGCCAGGCCGACTGCCATAAGAATGATTACGGATCCGACTGGCCCACGCCAGGCGATGGATGTTCGATCCGCTGGAGTGGTGGTCTCAGTCAATGGATTGCCCTTGGTTTCAGGTGATGACTCAGAGGTCAGGCGTGAGGTTGTTCGCCAATGGTTTCAGCGATGTTGGGCTTGGCCCAGGGGCCACCATTTTGCTCGGCCAGGTTCCATTCCATCGCCAATCCGATGGCCGTGAGTATAGTCCCTGTCAATCCGCCAGCCCAGGCAAATAAGGCCAGTTTCCAGCCTGCATTGCTGCCCGATATACCAACCAGAAGGGCCGCCAGCAGACCAGTCAGGGCCAGGAAAATCATGACGATTCCTGATCCGCCCATGAGGTGTATGGGGCGACCGCCGAAGCGGGTGCGGGCGGTCACGGCCAGGAGGTCGAGAAAGCCCTTGAACATCCGGTTCCAGCCATATTTGGAATGGCCAAAAGTGCGAGGGCGGTGGTGGACTTCAATCTCGCCGACTTTAAAGCCTCTGGCAGAAGCCAGTACAGGAACAAATCGGTGGAGTTCGCCGTAAAGCTGAACGTCTTTGACGACCTCACTGCGATAGAGCTTGAACCCACAGTTATGGTCGTGGAGTCGGCAACTGGTGAGCTTGCTGACCATGGCATTGAAGACGCGTGAAGGGAAGACTTTATGCCAGGGGTCGTAACGCTTGCGTTTCCATCCACTGACGACATCCAGGTTGTCATCGTGGAGCTTGGAAAGGAATCGGGGGATCTCGGCAGGATCGTCTTGAAGGTCGGCGTCCATCGTGATCACCAGATCGCCTATGGAGGCTTGAAAACCGACATTCAAAGCACAGGCTTTGCCGAAGTTCCGGCGGAATCGGATGGCTTTGATATGCGGGTCGGTAGCAGCCAGTTCGCGAACCACATTCCATGAGGAGTCGCGACTGCCGTCGTCAATAAACAGAATCTCGTAAGGCTGACCGATAAGGCTCAGCGCAGAGCCGATCTGGCGATGCAACTCGCCAAGGCTTTCCTGTTCGTTATATAGAGGAATGACGAGGCTGATCATACCTGAGGCGACTCTTGTGTTTTTTGACCAGGTTCCGGAGGAGTTGGCACCAGTGCGATCACCGCTGCCGCGACAAGTTCGGCCACGACCCACACAAACCTTAACCCAAGTGCCGATGCGATGGCCAGATCTGGGCCCAGAAGTCCGCCTGTGAGTTCGTCAATGATCCACTCTCTGAGCCCGATTCCACCTGGTAAAATGGGGAGTGCAAAGCCACCCACAGTGCCTAGCATCATGGCGCCCATGACGCGTGGCCAGTGCGAAACAGAGACGGATTGATGAGGGTCAAGAGCTGTCACAACAAGGACTTGCGATACGCCCCAAAGTAGCCATCCCAGAACGCCCCAGAGCAGAAGTGCCCTGATGTCAGGGATGGTCGGGGTGGGAAGGTCGCCTGGCTCAATCGAGTGGAGGCCTTTTTTAAGAATCCGGACAGCCCTGCCAAATGTGAATGGCAGAACTGTGGCTAAAAAGGCCAATCCGAGGGCGAGTGACAGGAGTGCCCCAATCGGGTGGCTCGGTGGGATGAAAAGCAGGGCCGAGCCGAGTAGCCCTCCGATGGCCATCATCGAGAGAGTTTCGTAAAGTGCCGTCAGAATCGCCGCAGTCGGCCGTGCGCCGGCCTTAGTCAGTAAAGCGACCCGAATCACCACCACCATTCCCTTGCCTGGTACATACTTGGCAGGATGGCTGAGAATATAGGCTTTCAGGCAGGTGAATGTCGAGATCAGTGGGGCCACCATCTGCACCACTCGGGCGTAATAAATGCCGAATGCCATGAGCCCGAAAATGTAGAAGATGCCTGAGGTGACCAGCAGAGTGATGTTCAGGCCGAAGTCAGCCGTTTTGGCTTGCCAACGGTCCCAGGTCATGAGAATCTGTTGTCCGACGGCCCATAATACGACTCCGCCGATCGCCAGTTTTACGGCCACTTTCAGCCACTTTGGGAATCGTTTTTTTGGACCAACAGGCTGACTTGGAGTATCTGATGTAGATGACTGAACCGATTCAACTTCTTGAGTTGAAGAGGTTTTCGAAATCAGGGATGGATCAGGTTCGGGCATGGTGGGATATCGAAACGTGATTTCGAAATGCGGGTCAGGCAGGTGCTTGATTCAGGCTGGCGATGTTGGCCGGGGAGAATTCAGAGGCTGTCCAGGTGAGCTCTTCGTATCGCAGTGGTTCGTTGAGGAACCGCCAGACACGGCACTCGGGCGGGCTTTTGAGAAGGCCCACGATGATGCGTGGAACTTCGCCGTAGTGATTCTCTTTGAGGTCGGTCTGGCTCGGTATGGGCTGCCATCGTGGATGCGAGTGATAAATCGCCATGATCTCCGTACCGTTTCGGCGCATCTCCTGAACAGCCTTGATCAGGGCCTGAGGATCGGCGTTGTAGCGGGTCTCACTTTGATCCGCATTGGGGAGCTTATAGATCTCCCAGGCATGCCCGTGCCTACCCGCAAGAATGCCGCAGCATTCGAGCGGTTTTTCTGTCAGACAGTGATCCACCATGGCTTGCTGGATATCGGGCAAGATCCGCAGATTGACGGAATCGGGTCTGATGTCGCTCATTCTGGATACAGCGATGTGGAGAGATAGCGTTCGCCAAGGTCAGGCAGGATTACCACGATTCGCTTTCCGGCGGCTTCAGGACGACGAGCAATCTGAAGCGCGGCAGCTGCTGCGGCACCACACGAAATCCCCACCAGCATCCCTTCCTGCTTGGCCAGCAGGCGAGCCGTTTCGAACGAGAGTTCGTCGGCTACGGTGATCACTTCATCAATGATTGTGGTGTTAAGGACGTCGGGAATGAACCCTGCTCCGATGCCCTGAATGCCGTGA
Source organism: Candidatus Kuenenia stuttgartensis (assembly GCA_945872325.1). Lineage (GTDB taxonomy): Bacteria > Planctomycetota > Planctomycetia > Isosphaerales > Isosphaeraceae > QWQI01. The sequence continues at coordinate 3,749 of CAMBZY010000046.1, forward strand.
CGACCAGGCTTTACAGGCTGGCCGGATCGCATTTGGGTCAGAACCGGCGAGTTCGCAGGCTCAACAGCGATCACTTTCAGGTTCGGCAGCCGACTCTTCAGGACTTCGCCACAGCCGGTGATGGTCCCACCGGTACCCACTCCACAGACGAGATAGTCGAGCTTTCCGCCCGTATCGTTCCAGATCTCCTCCGCAGTGGTCTTACGGTGGATGTCCGGGTTGGCCGGATTTTTGAACTGCTGAGGCATATACGTATTAGGAGTGGAGGCCACAATTTCTTCGGCTCGGCGGACCGCTCCAGGCATGCCTTCAGCCGCTGGGGTCAGGACAATCTCGGCGCCAAAAGCTTTCAGCAGGCGGCGGCGTTCCAGGCTCATGCTCTCAGGCATGGTCACCATCAGACGATATCCACGGGCGGCGCAGGTAAAGGCCAGGCCAATGCCGGTGTTACCGCTGGTAGGTTCCACAATCAGGGTGTCTGGTTTGATCAGGCCAGCGGCTTCGGCTTCGTTAATCATGTTCACGCCGATCCGGTCTTTAACGGACCAGAGGGGGTTGAAATTTTCTAGCTTGGCCAGAACTTCGCCAACACAGCCTTCCGCAGTGCGCCTGACGCGAATCAGCGGTGTGTTGCCGATACACTGGGTGATGTCGTCGTAGATGCGTCCGCGTAATGTCTTTACTGAGTTGGTCATGGGAAAGGTTCCACAGTGGCTGACAGTTCAAATCCATCCCGACCTGCCGACCATGGTGATGATGATTTGGCCAGAACGAGAATTACGACATTTTGGCACAATATCGCAGTGCCTGATACGGGTCAAGGTGATTCATTTGCATTGTAACGATTCCACCGACTTCTGGCACGGATTATCGGACTTTGTTATGATGGATTCATTCCCGCCTTTTTGACAGTGCACAACCCTAAACGCCAATTCCACCCATCCCGCCAAAGCTCAGGTCAACTCCGCCATGACTCCATCCAGACTGTTCGCTCGACTCGCGGCCATCGGCCTATTTGGGCTTGTCCCATCCATCGTGGCGTTTGTCGACACACCGACAAAACCTGCACAAGTCATCTCTGGACACACCGATCCAGTTTATGGACTGGCCTATACGGCGGACGGCAAGAAGCTCGTGAGCGGAGCGTTTGACAAGACGATTCGCGTTTGGGATCTCTCTACCGGCAAAGAATCAGCCAAGCTCGAAGGTCATACGGATCTGGTCCTTTCTGTTGCGATCAGCCCGGACGGCAAGAAAATTCTTTCGGGATCGCTCGACAAATCCGTCAGGCTCTGGGACTTCCCAGGTGCCGTGGCCGTTGTCCCTGCTCCTGCTCCTGCCGCACCGGCCGCAAAACCTGCCGAAGTGAAAAAAGAAGCTGCGAAGCCGGCTGAACCGGCCAAAAAAGATGCCTCCAAGAAAGAAGAACCTAAAAAGGCCGAGCCTGCAGCGGCCAAGCCAGCTGCCCCTGCTGCCCCTGCTCCTCCACCAGGCCCGGCTGTTTTGGCAGGATCTGGCGGACAGGTTTATTCGGTGGTTTTCTTCCCGGATGGGCAGAGAGCTGCCAGTGGGGCGGCCGATAAAGCGGTTCGGATTTGGGATCTTGCCAAGAAAACTCCACTCAAAGCTGTCGAAAAAGCCGCTGAGAACACCATTTACAGCGTGGCTGTGAGCCCCAAGGGCGATCTGATTGCCACCGGTGGAGACGACAAACTTGTCAAATTCTTCCAGCCTGCCGATGGCAAGGAACTTCGCAAGGCAGCAGGCCATACGGCAGCCGTTTACACTGTGGCGTTTAGTCCCGATGGCCTCAAGCTGGCCTCAGGCTCAGTGGATAAAACGGTGAGGATCTGGACCGTGGCTGATGCCAAGGAGGTGGCTAAATTCAGTGGTCATCCTGACGATATCTACTCGATCAATTTCAGCAAGGACGGTACCAAACTGGCCTCTGCCGGATACGCAGGAAATGTCCTGATCTGGGACATCGCAGGATCAAAGGAAAAGATGCGGATCAAGCTCCCGCCCAGCACTCAGGCATATACAGTCGCGTTCGCGCCCGATGGCAAGCGAGTGGCTGTGGGAGCCTCTGACTCAAAAATTTATCTGTTCGATATCCCCTGATCCACAGGCAGTGGAAATGGCAAGTCTGAGGTTTGCCTCAGGCTTGGTGATACCCCTGGGCTGATCCTCGAAGCGAATGCCTTCTGAGGATTTGCCTCTATTATTCCTGAAATTTTTGCCAGATTAGGTTATGCTATGATTATCAGACAAAAAAACGTTCAGGAATGGAGAAGGGTGCTGAAATCCCTGCTCTGGCTCAGGAAGTATCGGATTCAATCAGATGGCTTTGGCGAAAGTTGCGATCGTTGGTCGCCCGAATGTCGGTAAATCCTCGATTTTCAACTGGTTGGCCGAACGCCGACTCTCGATTGTTGATGACCTGGCTGGTGTGACTCGAGACAGGGTGACCACCCTGATCGATGTCCCTGATGGTGAAGATATTACCAAAGACTGGTTCTTTGAGCTGATCGACACCGGCGGTATCGGGATGGTCGATCGAGACGACCTCGAAACCGACGTCTACAAGCAGATCGATGTCGGGTTTGAAGAGGCCGACGTCCTGGTCTTTGTGGTGGACCTGCGTGATGGGATGCTCCCGCTCGACGAACACGTGGCCATCCGGCTTCGTTCCAGTAAAAAGCCGGTTCTGATCGTCGCCAACAAAGCTGACAACTATAACGACATGCACAAGGCTGGCGAATTTCACAAGCTCGGCCTGGGCGAGCCGATCGTGATCAGCGTGCTCCACAACCGCAACCGCAGCGGCTTGCTGGACGCCATTCGCGAAGTCATTCCAGTGGCCATGCCAGTCGATAAGCCACCCGAAGCTGCGATGAAAATCGCTGTGGTCGGTCGCCCGAATTCCGGGAAAAGCACGTTTATCAATACACTGACTGAAACGGACCGAATGATCGTGTCGGAGATCCCCGGCACTACCCGCGATGCCGTTGACGTTCGTTTTGTGCTGGATCAGCTTGACTTTATGGCAATTGATACAGCCGGTATCAAGCGTAAAGCCAAGGTACGAGATTCTGTGGAGTATTACTCCATCCACCGCGCCGAGCGTTCGATCCGCCGAGCCGATGTGGTCCTTCTGTTTATCGACTGCATGCAGGAGATCACGAGGGTCGACAAGCAAATTGCCGACACCATCCTTCGTGAAAGCAAGCCATGTGTTCTGGTGGCCAACAAGTGGGACTTGATGCCCATTGATGCCCGTGCTGAATATATGGAATATCTACAGAACCAGTTCAAGGCCATGGCCTTCGTACCATTTGCCGTGGTGACAGGTCAGTCGGGCCGGAACGTGAAGGCATTGGTTCACCTGGCCAGAAAGCTTTACAAACAGGCACATTTCCGCGTGAGTACCGGCAAGCTGAACCGGTTCATGCGTGATATTTTTGACGAACACTCACCACCAATGCGTTCAAACCGCAACGCCAAGCTCTTCTTCACGTCGCAAGTGGCCGTGGCCCCGCCTACGATCGCGCTTGTGGTGAACGATCCGAAGTTGTTTGACCCGAATTACATGCGTTATCTGCTGAACGCCATTCGCGATCGTGGCCTGTTTTTCGATGTCCCGATGAAGATTCTGCTACGCAAGCGGAACCCCGGTGATCCGACCAAGAAGGGCCAACTCACGGAAGGTCCTGATGAGGATACAGCCTACGAACCAGCTGAAACGCGCGAACCAGAGGTTTGGGCCGACATTGTGGTAGACAATCAAAAGGCTCGCCCCCGCACGGAAGAACAGGAAGAATCGTTCGTTCAGCGATGGCTTTCCCAAAGCTCGGATGATGACGACGACGATTTCGATTCCGATTCCGACGAATCTTGATCCACTTTGTCTCATTTGGCTTTTGCAAGTCGCTTAACGGGCGTGTATTCTGTGACAGGTCGGATATGACCTGTCACAGATAATTCCCGGAGCACGCGCAAATGCCTTTGAACCGACGTTCGTTTTTGGGCTCAATCGCCCTTGGTGCGGCATCTGCCAGCACATCATTCGCCATAGAGCCAATCGCCAGAATCCGCCCCAGCCATTTAAAGCTCTCGATAGCAGCCTATTCCTACAGGCAATTCCTCCAGGGCCAGAAGCAGTCGATGGATTTGTTTGATTTCGCGAATCTGGCCGCCGACATGGGCCTGGATGCCATTGAACCGACCAGCTATTACTTTCCTGTCGATGCCGGAATGGATTATTTTTATAAACTTCAGCGTCATGCATTTCTCCTCGGTCTCGACATTTCTGGCACATCCGTCGGAAATAATTTCTGCGTTCCAGTTGGGCCAATTCGTGAAAAGAACTTGCAACTCGTGCGAGACTGGGTGGACAGGGCGGCGGCTTTGCAAGCCCCTGTCATTCGGATCTTTGCCGGCAACGTTCCAAAGGGTGATGATGAGCGGGTGGCTGTTGAACGTACGATCGAATGCATTAAACAGAGTGTGGAATATGCTGGAAAAAAGGGCGTGATTTTGGCCCTTGAAAATCATGGTGGGATTACGGCCACACCTGATCAGCTTTTGAAGTTGGTCAAGGCCGTAGATTCGCCTTGGTTTGGAGTGAATCTGGACACCGGTAATTTTCATACAGATGACCCTTATGGAGACTTGGCCAAGCTGGTTCCCTATGCTGTCAACGTACAGGTCAAGACCGAGATCTCGCGACGAGGGCAGAAGAAAGAGCCTGCAGATTTGGCAAAGTTCATTGAGATGCTACGGAAATCGCGATATTCCGGATATGTGGTATTGGAATACGAAGCTCCTGAGGATCCGATCAAAGCCATTCCGGAGCATATCAAGACTCTGCGCAAGCTGATCGGTTGAAATCCGAACGTAAGAATAAACATCCAAAGGCTTTCGATTGGAATGGAATCAAACGGCTGATTGCCAGTCACAATTGACTGGCAACTCAATTAACCAAAGAATCTGTTTTCTCTAATGGAGCATTGATGATGGCGGAACATCGCATTTTCACGTCAAAGTTCTCAGGGGTTTATCCACTTTATGTGAAAAAAGTGGAACGGAAAAACCGTACGCAAGCCGAAGTCGATCAGATCATTTGCTGGTTGACCGGCTATGATCAGGCAGGATTGCAACAGCAAATCGATCAGGGGACCGATTTCAGAACCTTTTTTGCCCAGGCCCCACAAATGCACCCAAATTGTTCTTTGATTAAAGGGCTTGTATGCGGTGTTCGCGTGGAAGAGGTCGAAGACCCTCTGATGCAGAAAATCCGCTTCATGGACAAGTTGATTGACGAACTGGCCAAAGGGAAAGCGATGGAGAAGATTCTCAGGTGACTGGTTTACACAAGCTAATCAGTCAAACTGTGAATCATTTCTGCTACATTAATTTGCGTATTTTGAGATAAATGGGGTCGCTCTGCTATGATTCGGCACAAATGGAAATGAGCATCTAAATTTGACCCACCCTGACGCAAAATGAGCATCTAAACCCAAATCACGCTCAGAAGTGGATTTCTGTATATGCTCATTTCAAGATCCCAAAAAAAGCAGGAGGTGAATCATGGATTCACCTCCTGCTTTAGCTTTTTGGATTCAGGAAAGTTTCTGGAAATCAGGACTTCTTCTTCGATTTATTATCGCGTTCTGAAGGTGGGATCCAGTCTTCGTTGAGGCCGGCTTTTTTCCGGAGCTCTTTCATCCAGCTTTCGCGGCCTTCCATTTCGGAATCAGCCATGGCGGATCGTACCAGACGCAGGAATGGGCCAGTGGGGCCGTAAAGCTGTTCTGGTGTCACCGTTTTGCGTGCCCCAAGGCTCATCACATAGTAGGTGTTTGTGGTGGCGTTGGGCTGGACAATCACTTGTTTGTCCGTCAGGTTGAAAGCCGCATCCATCAAGGCTTTACCAGGCTCGGAGAGCTCGGCGAACTGATTTTCACGTGATGGAAGGCCAGAGATCCCAGTGGCGACTTTGGCCGTCGGTGCTGTGACAATCAGGTTGAGTTTGGCTGTGGAGGATTCCACTTTCAGGCCACCAGCATTTTTGGTGGCCTTGTCGGCAAATTCCTGGGCAGCTTTCTGGGCCATTGCCCGCGCTTTTTCGAGCTTCCAATAAGCGACAACAGAAGGCTTTGCTTCGTCGAAAGTAGGAACCCGGGCAGGCTCGTCGGCAATTTTCCAGATCGAATAGCGACGTCCGATGATCGTCGTAAACGATGTGGCGTCAAAGCTCTTGAACGTGTCAGCGAAGATTTCGGTTGTGAAATTCTCGCCAAGGTCTCCAATTTCTGTCCCTAAACGAGCATCAGCGATGGCACCAAGGGCAAGCACTGCGTCAGGGGCTGTGGCTTCCTCTTTCGAGATCAGGCCCGTTTTCTCGTACGTCAGTTCGAGCTTCTTTACGGTGTCGACCAAAGGCTTGGAGTCATAGACTGGCAGAGGCTTGTTGCCTGGCTGGCCTTCATCACGAGCGGCTTCGTTGTCTTCTTCCACAGCCAGAATCCGGTCAGCGAACGGGTTCATGACCTCTTCGCGAACCTGACTGAATTTCTGGTCGATTTCTTCACGGGCCTGTTCGCGAGCGAGTTCTTCCACAAGGGATGAACGAACTTCGTCCAGGGGCCGGAAGCGTGGCCCTTCTGCAGGAGCAGGCGGGGTTTGAGCATCGGCTGCACTTTTAGGAGTGAGCTTGGATTCGGCATCTCCAGCGAACAAATCCTGAGGCAACGGGCTGAGCTTCAGTCGTTCTTCAGGAGTGAGGGGAGGTAAGCTGAAGTCGGCTTCTTTGCGGCTCTCGTAAGCTTCTTTGACCTTTTCGTCGGTCATTTTGGCTGTGAGTTTGGCAACGATAGAGTTGGTGTCGGCAGAGACGGCTTCGACCTGAACCCGTCGGGGGATCTTGAAAGCAGGGGCGGCCACAGTCCGGTTGGGCTCGATCTGGCTGCCTTTTTCGTAAAGGGCTTTGAGATCGGCGTCAGATGGTTCTCCAGCCTTAGCCAGATAGGCATCAACAGGGAACGCAACTGCATTGATGGAAACTGTTTCCGCTTCAGACTTGAAATCTTCGTAGACATCCAGGGGGCTGACTTCGGTAGCCCCGCCGAGGGTTCGGACCTGAAGCAGGCGAAGCTGATTGCCGATGGCATTCAGCAGAGTAGCGTCAGGTATCCGGGTTGTGAAGAATGTCTGGTATGTGGCGTCCAGGTCAGCAGTTGTGACGGCTCCGATACGATCGCGGAAGGTACGCATGGTAACTTCCGAACCGGCAAGGCCGAGGCTTTGCAGGAGGATTTGAACAGGGGCTTCACGGAGCCATGTTTTGGTGGATTCGGTATCGATTGGGATTCCCAGACGATCCGCTTCTTTTTCAAGGATCAGGGCGTCCACGATCGATCGATCGTCGGTGGGCCCGAAGATGGATTGAGGGACAGGAAGTCCGATTTGAGCTGTAGCAAGTTTCAGGCTCAGGACTTTTGTTACGAAGTCGTTGGCGAAGGCACGTTGGTTGGCCATTTCACCGATTTGGCTGGCTTTGACATCCAGGCCATGAATTTTAGCGATGACTTCGTCGTTGTTCACGCCGCTGGGTCGCGAACCGAGGTAATTCATCAGACTGTCTGACACGACGAAGGCAAACATCGCCATCAGGGCGAAAACGGCCAACATCGGGCGTTGATAGCGGCGAAACGTCTCGAACGGCATACGGCGACCTCATGGGGCGGACGCAGGATTTGGAAAATTCCGAGCAAGTTCGGTGTATCCTTGAACCGA